>JASHRL010000030.1 GCA_030037355.1 Candidatus Acidiferrales bacterium
GGTGGACATGCGGTCATTTCCGATTTTGCGAAAGCTGGGATATCCGGTGGTTTTTGACGTGACGCATTCAGTGCAGCTTCCGGGCGGGCAGGGGAACTCAAGCGGCGGACAGCCGGAGTTCATCGAGCCGCTGGCGCGCGCGGGAGTGGCGGCGGGCGTGGATGGAGTTTTCATGGAAGTGCACGACAATCCGGCGAAGGCGCTTTCGGATGGAGCGAATGCGCTGGCACTGGAAAAATTCGAGCCGCTGGTGGAGCGGCTGATGAAAATCTCTGCGATGGTGCGGGAATGGGAAGAGTAATGAAGATGTCGAAGGCTGCGAAGCCGGCGAAAGCGCGCGGAAGTCTGGCGGCGGCGCAGCGCGTACTGCGCATCGAGGCGGACGCGATCGCGGATTTGATTGCGCGGCTCGATGAACGATTTGAGCGCGCGGTGGAGCTGATTTTCGCGTGCGGCGGGCGCGTGGTGGTGACGGGCCTCGGAAAATCGGGACTGATTGGACGAAAAATTTCGGCGACGCTGGCGAGCACAGGGACACCTTCGGTTTTTCTGCATGCGGCGGACGCGCTGCACGGCGATCTGGGCGTGATGACGCGCGAAGATGTGGTGCTGGCGATTTCGCAGAGCGGCGAGACGGAGGAGTTGCTGGCGTTGCTCGAGCCGATCAAACGGCTGGGGATTCATTTAGTGACGATGACGGGCAATGCGCGTTCGACGCTGGCGGCGGCGAGCGACGTGACGCTGGATATTGCGGTGAAGGAAGAAGCGTGCTCGCTGAATCTGGCGCCGACAGCTTCGACGACTGCGGCGCTGGCGATGGGCGACGCGCTGGCGATTGCGCTGCTGGAACGGCGAGGATTCCGCGAAGAAGATTTTGCGGCGCTGCACCCGAAGGGAAGGCTGGGCGCGAAGTTGCGGCGCGTCGAATCGGTGATGCATACGGACGAGGCGATTCCGCGCGTGGGGCCGCAGGCAGCGATTCCGGATGTGATTTATGAAATCAGCAGGAAAAAATTGGGGCTTGCGGTGGTGACCGAGGGCAGCGGGAAGCCCGCCACGGCGGGCAGGTTGCTCGGCGTCGTGACGGATGGAGATTTGCGGCGACTGATGGAGAAGCGGAAAAAAGAGGCGCTGGATTTGACTGCGGCGGACTGCATGACGAAAACTCCGGTGACCCTCGCGCGTACGGAACTGGCGGCGAGCGCGTTGCGGTTGATGGAAGAAAAGAAGATTACGGCGGTGATCGTGGTGGATGAGGCGCGGCGCGTCGAAGGCGTGGTGCATTTGCACGATTTGTGGACGCTGCAATTGTTTTAGAGATTGGGAAGTAGAAAGTTGAAAAGGCCGCTTCTATACGCGACGGAGTGAACAGCAGGCAGGACTTGTCCCAGATGAATGCGCCAGCGAGTACATCGCACAAACAGCGTGCGAATAGGAAGAAAACTTCTTGACGCCGCCCAGTACACGGTTTCGGGCTGGCCTTGTGTGAGAGTGGGCTCAATTGCTCGGACTGAAAGAATTCTAATGTCGGCAAAGAACATTTCGGCGGGAGTGAAGCGGCGGGCGAAGAAAATTCGGCTGCTGCTGATGGACGTGGATGGCGTGCTGACGAAGGGCGATGTGTGCCTGCAGACATTTCCGGATGGAAGCGTCGCGGAGATGAAAGTGTTTAACGCGCATGACGGCGCGGGATTGAAGCTGGCGTCGATTGTGGGATTGCGGAGCGGCGTGATTACGGGGCGGAACACGCCGGCGGTGAATCAACGAGCGCGCGAAGCGGGAATTGAATTCGTTTATCAGGGGCAGGCGAAAAAGACGGCGGCATACGAGGAGATTTTGCGGCGCGCAGGAGTGAAGGACGAAGAAGTTGCGTACGTGGGAGACGATTTGCCGGATTTGCCGCTGCTCCGGCGCGCGGGACTGGCGGTTGCCGTGGCGAACGCGACGGCGGAAACGCTGAGCGCGGCGCATTACGTCACGCGAGCGAAAGGCGGAGAAGGCGCGGTGCGCGAAGTGGTCGAGTTGATTCTGAAGGCGCAAGGGAAGTGGGAAGCGGCGATACCGAAGGCGCTGGCGTAGGCTGGATACATGCTGAATCGGCATGAATTGCTGGAGTTCATGCGCGCGAATCCGCTGGTGACGCTGGCGACGATTTCAGCGGAAAGCGTACCATCAGCCGCGATTGTGGGCGTGGCAGTGAGCGACCGGTTTGAGCTGGTGTTCGACACGCTGGGGACGTCGCGGAAATTTCGAAATTTGCAGAAGAATCCGCGCATTGCAATCGTGTTTGGCGCTGCGGGAGCATATCGCGGCAGCGGACACGACGAGCGCACAGTGCAGTATGAAGGTGTCGCGGACATTCCTACCGGAGAGGAATTGGAACGAGTGCGCGAGAGGATTTACTTCAAGCAGTTTCCGGATGGGCGAGCGCGGCTGAAGTGGCCGCATATCGAGTACGTGCGCGTGCGGCCGATGTGGATGCGGTACAGCGATTACAATGTGAACCCGCCGGAGATTGTGGAGCTGAGCGGAGAAGAATTGGCAAGGCTTATTGCAGCAACTTAGCAGGCCGATAAGACCAAGTGGTTGGCGACAAACGGAGTTAGTTCCCACCCTTCGCAGACGGCGCGAAGGACGGGGCACCCGGCGGACGAGGATGGAGTAGTTGGATTTAGTACAGATGGAAACTAACCACGAGCGTCATTTCGGTTTCAACCGCAGTTCCGTCAACGATTTTTGGTCTGAAGCGCCATTGTAGGACGGCCTTCTCGGCAGCGGGTACCAAGAGTGGATTGCCCGATATTACCCCCAGGATTTTGACGGATCCATCCCTGCGTATTTCGACGTGAAGATTCACGTCCCCCTGGATACCTTTCCGCTTTGCTTCCGGCGGATAGATCGGGCCAACCATCTTGGTCATGTTTGACGGCGGAGGAGGGGGTCCGAGCGTGGACACGGCGAATTGTCCGAGCGTTGGTATGACGAATTGTATAAGACTATCCCATCGAAAGGCTCCGTCAATGAACATGAAATAGCCAATCCAATTGTCTTTCGTGTTGCCCGCGTCAGGTTTCCTGAAGTCGGCGAAGTAGATGTCGACCGGCTGTTTCATTGCTTGCAGCATGCCCCACTCCATGCCTCTACCGGGCTGTGGCGACTGATTGACGCTGCGGACGGAAACTTCGCCTTCCTCCCTAGAGAGTTTCGTGAGGAGTGCCTGCATCTCTTTCTCGCGTTTATCGAGACTTTCGGAATCGCATAGACTCATCCAGCTATCGGCGCTGTCGTGGGCGTAAGTCGCATATAGCCACGATCGACAGTTTGGAATTTCTGTGCTCTTGATTAGGGCGTCCAATTTGTCGGCATCGCCAGCTTTGGCACTCGCAACGGCAGTGTCTAAGAAACTTTTTAGTCCTTCGGATGAGTCAGGGTAAGGGTCAGCGGGAAAATAGAGGTCGGCGGTGCGGAGGGCGAGGGCGGCGAGGTCGAGATCGGTGCGATTGGCGAGAATGATGATGGTGAGATTATTTTCGGGGAAACGCTCGATGACGGTGTTGAAGCCGATGGAACTGCCGTAGTGCCACATGCGCGTGTAGCCGCGATAGGGATCGAGGAACCAGCCGAAACCATAAGCGAGAGGTTTGCCAGCGGCGGCTTTGGGCAGATCGTCTACGGCGGCGGGTAAGGCAGCGGCGGAATTTTCGGGAGTGATGGCGGGCTGAAATTCGGCGGCGCTGAGCAAAGTGTGATTGCGAAGCGTATCGTCCCATTTGGCGAGATCGTCGAGAGAGGTATAGATGCCGCCGTCGCCGAGAGTGGTGGAAGTTGGGCTTTGATCGGTTTCCAGCCAGACGCCAGCGTCTTTGGTGTAGCCGTAGGCGCGATTGGCAACGACGTCTTGGCCGTAGACGTGCGCGACGGTGTGGTCCATTCCGAGCGGCGCGAAAATCCGCTGGCGCAGGAAATCGGCATAAGGCATTCCTGAAACTTTCTCGATGACCATCGCAAGAACGCAATAGCCGCTGTTGCTGTACTCCCACTGTGTGCCCGGAGGGAATTTTGTCCCGGTTTGCTGCTCCATGAGCGCGAGAACGCCGGCGTCCGAGATCTGCGGAATTTCTTGCCAGGATTTTCCGGCGTACTGCTTGTCCATCAAGTCTTCGTAAGCCACGAGGCCGGACGTGTGATTGAGCAGGTTGCGAATCGTGATGGTGCGGCCGTAGGCGGGGAAGGCGGGAAAAATGTCAGAGAGGGATTCGTCGTATCGCAGCTTGCCGTCATGAACGAGGAGCATGATGGCCATGGCGGTGAATTGCTTGGTGAATGACGCGAGGCGGAAATTTGTGCGCGAGTCGATAGGCAGGGCTGAGCGCAAATCGCGCCGACCATAGCCCTGCTCGAAAATTGTACGCCCATCCTTGCGGACTAGTACGGCGAGGCCGGGGTCCTGCGGAGAGACAAGACTGGAAAAAATCGCGCCGATTTGGTCAGAGGATGGGGACGGAATGGCCTGCGGGGAGTGTGCGCGTGCCGATGCGGAAAAGAAGGCAAAGACAAAAAACGGCAAAATCGTTCCGAGATGAAACACAACTCGACGCATCGCAGGCGAACTCCCGCAGAAATGATGCAGAAACAATGTGCCTGAAAGACGAAAACGATTCCAGTCAAAAAAGGTCACGAGATTGCAGGGTTTTCCGCCAGCGCTGAAAGCGCCCCCCTTCCGTAATTCCGTGAGCTGATCGCTTCTCGGCTCAGAAAGAAGGGACATATGTTGGAAGATGATCGCCGTCACGCGCACCGTTACAACCTG
>JASHRL010000289.1 GCA_030037355.1 Candidatus Acidiferrales bacterium
CCGATGGCGGCAAGACTTGGGCGCGCATAGGCCTGGAAGAGACGCGTCAGATTGGCCGCATTGTCGTCGACCCGCATGATCCGAACCGGGTTTTCGTTGCGGCACTCGGTAACATCTATGCGGCTACACCCCAGCGCGGGGTCTACCTGACAACGGACGGCGGTGTGACCTGGCAGAGGGTTTTGTTCGTCGACGACAACACGGGCGCGATCGATCTTTCGTTTGCCCCAGACAACTCGCAGGTGATTTATGTGGCCATGTGGGCGACGCGGCGTCCGCCGTGGACGGTATATCCGTCGTCGAATGAGCCGGGCAGCGGGCTGTACAAATCGAGCGACGGCGGCAAAACCTGGGCGCAGCTGACGAACGGGTTGCCGGCCCATCCCGGACGCATCGGCGTTGCGGTGGCGCCGACCGACCCGAACCGCGTTTACGCGATGGTGGATGCGAGCGCCAAAGAAGGTGGACTGTACCGCTCGGATGACGCTGGCGCGACCTGGAAATTGATGGACACTGACAACCGCATTTGGAATCGCGGCTGGTATTTCGAGTCGATCACGGTCGATCCGAAAGATGAAAACGCGTTGTATGCGATGAATACGACGGTGTACAAATCGACCGATGGCGGCGCCAATTTCTTTGCCTTTCGGGGCGCGCCGGGCGGGGATGATTATCACCAACTGTGGATCAACCCGAGCGACCACGACCGTATGGTTCTGGCGAGCGACCAAGGCACAATCGTGACCGTCAATGGCGGGGAGAACTGGAGCTCGTGGAACAACCAGCCGACGGCGGAACTATACAACGTGACCACCGACAACCGTTCGCCGTACTGGATCTACGGCGCACAGCAGGATAGCAATAACAATGGTGGCTCTGCGGCGAGTGCGGGACCGAACGGCGGCCGCGCCACTTTCGGTACCGGGTGGCAGTCGGCATGCGTTGGGGGAGAAAGCGGCGACGTAGCGGAGAATCCGCTGGCGAAGGATGAGATATTCGGTGGCAACGCGGTAGCTAAGTGCATTGCGTCCACCGGTGAGCGGCACAGTATCTCGCCGCTGCTGGCCTATCCCGGGGAAAACTTCCGGCAGACTTGGACGCTGCCGGTGGCGTTCTCGATGGCCGACAAGCACGAGTTCTTTTTCGCCAACCAGTTTTTGTTCCAGACGGATGACGGCGGGAATTCGTGGCGTAAGATCAGCCCCGATCTCACGCGCGAGGATCCGGGCATTCCGTCGAATCTCGATCCCACAACGGCGAAAGATACGACTTATGCCGAGCGGACGGATGGGCCGCGCTGGGGCGTGATCTATACGATTGCACCGTCGCCGCTCGTGCCGCACGAAATCTGGGTGGGCACTGACGATGGTTACATTCAGCTGACGCGCGACGACGGCCAGACGTGGCACAACGTCACGCCGCCGGAGCTGACTCCGTGGAGCAAGGTCATCCAGATGACGGCCTCGCACGACAATCCTCAGGAGGCGTTCGCGGCGGTCGACCGGCATCGGCTGAATGACGACCAGCCGTACATTTACCGCACGACGGATGGCGGGAAAACGTGGACGAAGATCGTCAACGGCATCCCCTCGGATGAATATCTGGAGTCAATTACGGAAGATCCCGTGCGTAAGGGTCTGCTGTTCTGCGGCACCAACAAGGGTGTTTATGTTTCATTCGATGACGGCAACCAGTGGCAGTCGTTACGGCTGAACATGCCGCCCGTCGAGATTCGAGGGTTTGCGTTCCACGACAAATCGCTGGTGATCGCCACCTTCGGCCGTTCGTTCTGGGTCATGGACGACATGAGCCCGCTGCGGCAGGTGAAGACGACGATGAATGACGCTGCGGTCGTGCTTTTCAAGCCGGAGCCGGCGGTTCTGCATGCGGGCAGTGCGCGCATCTATGGCGGAAACGACCCCTCGAGCGAAGCGGCCGATCTGGATCCGATGCTCGTGATTTCGGCGGATGCACCGCCTTCAGACGCGGTGATTTATTACTATTTGGGTGCCGACAGCGGGCCGGTTTCCCTCGACATTCTCAACAGCGCTGGACAGGTGGTGCGGCATTACAGCAGCACGGAGCGCGTGTTCCGTCAGAACCCGAACACGATGACGGTTGCCGCGGTTTTCGCTCATACACCAGCGATTTTGAGTGCAGCGGCCGGCTTGCATGCGTGGAACTGGGATCTGCGCGAGGTGAAGCCCGGAGCAGAGAGCGAAGGCGGGCGCGGCGGCTTTTTTGCTTTCTTCGGAGGTGGTGCGGGAAATCCGGCTGCACCAGGAGCGTACAGTGTGCGTTTGACGGCCGGTGGTCAGGAGTACACCCAGCCGCTGGTAGTAAAGCTCTCGCCGGGGATGACCTACTCGGCACAGGCGATGAAGGAGCAACAGCAACTAGCGGGGGAGATTCAGGCGCTGCAAACCCAGGTTTCGAGCGCGCTGCGCGAAGCAGGGCAATTGCGCGCGAAGCTGGTGAAACTCGAATCAAGCGCCAGCGGTAATCAGTCACTGGCTGCCTCGATTTCTGCGCTGAGCGATAAGGCGCACGCGATCGAAGGTTTTGCCTCCGAGCCGCCGAATCCGGATGCCTCGGGCGAAGGCGACGCAGCGCCTGCCACGACGAGCCTGACCGGGTTGGTCCGGATTCTTGGCCAGCTTTCCGGTTCGGCGCAGGACGGCCAGGATGCTCCGTCTACGACCGTGCGGCAGGGCTTTGCGAAAGCGAAAGTCATGGCGGAGTCCGAACTGGCGAAGTGGAACAAGCTCAAGTCGCAGGATTTGGTTGCGCTTAACCGGCAGCTGGGGCAGGCGAACCTAGACACGGTCGCGGTCGGCAGCGGCCAGTAGCTGGCCCGTATCCAACCGCCTCATGAACGCATGGGCGAGCGCAACTCATAAAGTTCCTTGCCCTGCTTCGACTCTCTGCAATAGTGCGCTTGTGGAGCAGTGCACCGAATGTCCGGTTAGCTGACGATACATCGGAATGAACAGACGCGAACGGCAGATCCGCGCGTAGCGCCTTTTCGAGCCGGAAACCCCACCCAACGGAGCAATTCCATCAGAGAGCTAACTGTCCTGTGACGCTATGAATGTTTAGCTGCGTGAAATTTACAGGGCGCTATGATTTGCGTGCAATTGCATAGACCGCGTTGGTTTCGACGCTTTGCACGCGGTCCTTCGATATGTAGTCCAAGGTCGTTTGCCGCACGCGTTCACGTGTCTGTTGATCGAGTTGCTCGATCGTGCCGCGGTAGCCTGATCCCATTGCCATGATCCAGAAGTCCTCCGGCGAACTTAGAGTCTGAGCACCGGCCTCTGCCAGTAGATCGTCAGT
>JASHRL010000290.1 GCA_030037355.1 Candidatus Acidiferrales bacterium
GCCGCCCTTGCGCATCGCGTCCAATCACTAGCGGGACTTCCAGCAGCGTCGCGCGCGTCAGCCTTCGCCCGCGTACTTGCCGCGACTGCAGCGCCGGGTACCAGAAATCCCACAGCATCCCGAGGTCTTGTTCTTTCGCATCGCCGCGCGGAGTTTCGCTCATAGGCAGGAGCCGTATCGTAGTACACCCCTCGCCCTTCGGCAACCGGCCCTATCGCCACTGAGTGAGTCAGTCCGAATTTTCCGAATCGTGACACAAGGAGTCAAAATTCAAACTGCCCATGCGACTTCCTCGGCAGGTGTAAACTACACGTATGACGACGCCGTTATGCGCCGCGGAAAGCTCTTGATCTACGGCCTGAATGCACATAAGGAGCACAACGTATCATGAGGACCGTTATCGGTGTCTTGGTGATTGCTCTGGTTTCGGCGTGCGCTTGGAGAGGTCCAATGGCGCAACCCAAGTACCCGAAGGTGATGGCCGAATTTCCGGGGGCATCTTTGAAATGGGTGCATATAGCGGAACCGGAGTTCCGGCAGAGGGAGCTCGACTTGGAACATTACATGGTATCCGTGCTTGAGTACAAAGAGACAGTTGATGTGCTCCTCGTGTCCGTCGACGCATCTACTTCCCCAGAAGCAAGGGGAAGTTCGGGTACATTCCCCGCATTCACCGTAGAGATTTCCAGGGCCGACGACAAGGTCATCCGCGCCTACTACGTGCGTTGAGCCCGCTACTCGCCACTTGCTCCTTCGTAGGGGCAGGGCCTTGTTTACCCTGAGGAACGAAGGGCCCCGCCCGCGCTTGCGCCCCTGCGCGTGCAACTGCCCGAGCATTTGTAGGGCCCGATCGCATTTATCGGGCCGCGCGACTCCCCGAGTCGCGTTAGCTTTTCGTTGTCATTCCGAGCTCGCCCGCCTAGGCGGGCGAGAATCCGACTGGCATCCGACGAGCTTGCTCGCCCAGGCGAGCGAGCCTGCCTGCCGCCTGCCCGCCGTGGCGGGCACGCAAGGAATCTACAGTTTGAAACTTATTGCGCGTGCAAATTAACTCTGCAGAATACTGTTGACAATCAAGTTAACATCTGCTATAAAGTGGCAGTATGTTTAGCTCTTCGATCGTCGCTCATCGCAACCCGCGAGGCACCCGGTGGGGCGTCTGCCTCGCCTAGTCCCGACCCACCTGTCCGATTCCGGAATTTGCCCTCAAAAACTCAATTCTAATCGCTTGTCCTATGAAGAATTAGAACTAACCGTAACCCACACAAAACAAACAACCGGACCTCGTTCTAATCGCTTATTCTTTCGACTTTTTGAAAAATTTTACGATTTCGAACACTGCCCCAAGGATGGGCAGAAGTTGGGCTCTCAGGGCGTGGCGGAGAATGAACTTTTAAGCCGTGACTGGGGTGGCCTGAAGGGGCAGGTTCGCCGACTCCCACGCAGCTATCCCGCCGGCGATTTCGCTGACGCGTTTGAATCCGCCGCGTTGCAGCAAGCTCGCCGCAATCGAAGACCGATAGCCGCCAGCGCAAAAAACCAACAAGCTGCCATCCCTCGGGAGTTTTTCCAGGTTCTCCGCCAGGTGATTGAGCGGGATAGGAATGCTTCCCCGAATGTGTTTCTCGGCGCGCTCGGCGGGCGTTCGAACGTCGATGGCCAGCGGCGGCTCATTCGAGGACAAAAGCTCCGCGGCGAAGGGCGCGCTCAGGCGTTCGGTCGAAACGGTCAGCTCCGGCCGCGATTTCAAGCTTTGCAGTCCGTCCTTCAAATAGCCGGCAATGTGGTCGAAACCGATTCGTCCAAGCCGCGTTGCCGATTCGCTCTCTCGGCCCGGGTCGGCGATGATGACGATGGGATGCTTTTGATCCAGCACGGTTCCCGCCCACGTAGCGTATTGCCCGCTGAGCCCGATATTGATGCTGCCCGCCAGATGCGCAGACGCAAATTCACCCGAGTCGCGCGTGTCGAGAATTTGCGCGCCGGAGTTTTCCAAGGCAAGCACATCGTCGAGCGCCAAAGGATTCAGCCGCGCGAGCGTTTCATCGAGCGTTGGCCGCTCCTGGCTGTTCAGCACGGCGTCGTAGGTGAAATACGCCGGAGCTTCCGGTTGATCCGCTGTCACGACTTTGACGAACGCTTCCTTGCTCATCGGCTGCAGCGCGTAATTCGAGCGTCGCTGCATGCCAAGCGTCGAAACGGTCTCCTTGCTGAGCGCCTTGCCGCAGAGCGAGCCCGCGCCATGCGCAGGATAAACAAGCGTTTCGTCAGGCAGCGGAAGCAATTGATTTTGCAGCGAATCATAGAGCATGCCGCCAAGTTCGGCGGCGGACCAGCCAAGCGCGACGCGCAGGTCGGGGCGGCCAACGTCGCCAATGAACAAAGTATCGCCGGTGAGAACCGCGTGCGGTTTCGTGTCGCTGACGTTGAGATCGTAAATAAGAATGGAAACGGATTCCGGCGTGTGGCCCGGAGTCTCGAGCGCCTTCAATCGTACGCGCCCGAATTCGAGAACATCGCCGTCGTGAAGCGGATTGAAAGCATACGCGGCTTTCGTGGCGGCGCCGAGATAAATTTTCGCGCCCGCACGGTCGCGCAATTCCAGATGTCCTGCCACAAAGTCAGCATGCAGATGCGTCAGGAATACGTGCTGGATCTTGAGTCCATGCTCGGCGCAAAAAGCGAGGTACTGATCCGTGTCGCGCTGCGGGTCAACGACGGCTGCCGTGCCTGTCGCTTCATCTCCGATGACGTAGGAAGCGTGCGCCAGACACGGCAGATAAAACTGCTTGAGGATCACTCAGCACCGTCCTTGGCCGCTGGCCTCTTACTTCGGCTGCGGAACAATCCGCAGATAAGGCCGCGGAGATTTCCAGCCGCTCGGATATTTCTGCTTGGCTTCTTCTTCCGAGACGGAGGGAAGGATGATGACGTCATCGCCGTGCTTCCAGTTTACCGGCGTGGCGACTTTGTGCTTCGCCGTGAGCTGCATGGAATCGAGAACACGCAGCACTTCATCGAAATTGCGGCCCGTGCTCATCGGATAGCTCAGCATCAGCTTGATCTTTTTGTCGGGCCCAATCACGAAAACCGTGCGCACCGTGG
>JASHRL010000291.1 GCA_030037355.1 Candidatus Acidiferrales bacterium
AATCGAGAAAAAGTTCCCGTGCCCGCGCCGATTTCGACCACACGCACACCAAGATATGGCTGGAAAAATTGCAAGATCCAGCGGCAATAGTTACGCGCCTCAGCCATGGCGTCGAGTTCTGTGCCGGAGTAAACGAAGGAAGTGCTTACCGGCGTCAGAGGCGCTTGCGTTTCAGGCATGGATTATTCAGCGACGACGGGGCGGGCAGAATGTTTCGCAAGAGATGAATTTCGCGAGCTCACCATCGGGTTCATGACGTGAAAGCGTCAGCTCGCCTCTTGTGCGCGAGTTTGCACGGCCGCGACAGGCTCTTCCAGCGAATCACCATTGGACGCCGCCAATTTTTCCTTTTCGCGGAAGTGCGCAACGACGCGATCGACAATCGCATTGAGCGGCGTGCGAGGACGAAAACCGGTGATGCGCTCCAGTTTTTCCAGAGACGGGACGCGGCGGAGCATATCCTCGAAGCCGGGTTCATAGGCTTCGTCGTATGGCGTGTGTGTAACGGGCGAAGAGCTGCGCGTCCGCTGCTTGACCACGTGAGCGAGGTCTTCGATCGTCACTTCCTCGTCGGTGCCCACATTGACGACTTCACCGACCGCTTTGCCGCTATCGACCAGGCGCATGATGGATTGTACGGAGTCCTGCACGTCGCAGAAACAGCGCGATTGCTGGCCAGTGCCGAAAATTGTGATGGGCGCATTTTCGAGCGCCTGGGAAACGAAGTTGGGAAGCACCATGCCGTAGCGGCCGGTCTGGCGCGGGCCGACGGTGTTGAAGAAGCGAACGACGACGACGGGAAGCTGTTTCTCCTTCCAATATGAAAGAGCCAGGAATTCGTCGAGAGCCTTCGAAGCTGCGTAGCTCCAGCGGCCTTTCGTCGTTGGACCGAGAACCAGATCGGAATCTTCGCGGAACGGAACTTCCTTGCTCTTGCCATAGACTTCTGAAGTCGAGGCGACGAGAACGAGCTTCTTTTTCTTGTTGGCCGCGTCAAGAACGAGTTGCGTGCCGTTGACGTTCGTTTCGATCGTGCGCACGGGGCTTTCGACAATCAGGCGCACGCCGACGGCTGCGGCCAGGTGGAATACGACATCGGATTCATCCACCATCTCCGCGAGGAGATGGCGGTTCTGCAGTGAATCGAAGGTGTAGTGAAACTTTTCGGAAGATTTCAGGTGGCGAATATTTTCCACGCTGCCGGTGGAAAGATCGTCGAGGATAAAAACATCGTCGCCCCGGGCGATCAGCGCTTCCGCAAGATGTGAGCCAATGAAACCAGCGCCGCCGGTGATCAGTGCACGCATCAAAACCTCCGTTCCGGGTCAGGGAATTGTGCCGGCTGGGGGAGAGGCCTTTGCGTCTTCCGTATCGTCCCCGTAGCCATACGCGTCAGGATAATATCTGTAGGAATAGTAGTAATCGGGCTCTCCTGAATCCACTCTGTTCAAAATGACACCTAGGATGCGCCCCTTCACCGAGGAGAGCAGCTCGCGGCTGCGAATGAGAGCTTCCTTCGGCGTTGAGCGGCTGCGAACCACAACGAGTACGCCATCCGCCAGAGCGGATGTGATCACCGCGTCGGTCGCCGCCAAAATCGGCGGCGAATCAATGACGACAAATTTATAGAGATGGCGAAGATCCTCGACGGCGTCCGCCATGCGGTGCGACGACAAAAGATCGGCCGGGTTGGGCGGGATCGGGCCTGTGGGAATGGCATCGAGATTCGGCACCGTCGGATGAGGAACGACGACGTCACGAAGCGGAGAAACGCCGGCCAGGTAAGAACTCAGGCCCACAACGTTGCCGCGACCGTTGAGCAAATTGAGCGCCGAGTGCACGCCGGGTTTGCGGAGATCGCAATCTACGAGTAAAGTGCGGTCGCCGAGCTGCGCTAAAGTGACGGCGAGATTGGCAGCGGCGGTCGTTTTGCCTTCCTGCGGCAATGCGCTGGTGACCAAGATGACTTGAGGAGGATGGTCCGCCTGCGAAAGCAGCAACGAAGTTCGCAAGCCACGGAAGGCCTCTGAGACCATGGATTTCGGTTGCTGCATGGAAATGAATTCCACACGCGAATCCGAGCCGTTGTTTCCTGCGGCGTTGGCTGTGCGCGAAATCCCCGTCAGCGCGCGCCGCGCGGTTCCGTTGGCCAGCGTAGGAACAACGGCAAGAGACGGAAGGCCCGTGAGAATTTGAATATCATCGGGCGACTTGACGGTGTTATCGAGATACTCGCGCAGAAACGCGAGGCCGCAGCCGCCGACGAGCCCTATAAGGAGGGAAAGGAGAATGTTGCGCGCCTTTTGCGGCTGGGACGGCGTGGATGGCACAAGCGCGGGATCCACGATGCGAATGTTGCTCGAACGCAAGCCCGCAGAGATTCCCGCCTCTTTTAGTTTCTGAAGCAAGCCGTCGTAAAGTTCCTTGTTCGAATCTGCGTCGCGCTTTAGAAGATTGTATTGGACCAGCTTCTGGGCCATGTTGTCGGCCAGAGCTTCCTGATGATTCAGGTCGCGTTCGAGCAAAACTTCGCGCGCCTGCGTCTCCGCATATTCGTCGTCGATCTGATGAATGATGGCCTGTTTAGCAGCATTCAATTGTTTGCCCAGGCTATCTTCCTGGGCCTTGAGAATCTGAACTTTGGGATAGTTCGGGCCAAACTGGCTCAGGGCTTGCGCGTACTGCACGTCAATCACGGATTTCTGTTTGACGAGATCCTGCACGACCGGGCTCGTCAGGACAGCCGGCAAGGAATCCGCATTCGGAGAATGCGCCAATTGATAGTCCGCTTGTTTTAGAGCCAGTTCTGTTTGGGCCTCCGTCAAGGCGTGGCTCAGATCGGCGAGCTTTTGAGTCGTCGTGTTTTGATTGGCGTCGACCATCCAGATCTGGTTGTCGCGCTCATAATTGACTTCCGCATTTTCGGATTTTTCCATCTTCTGGCGCAAATCTTCGAGCTCGGAAGAGAGGAAATCGGAAGCCTGCATTGTGGAGTCGTAGCGGCTCTTGAAATTTTCTTCCTTGTACGTCTCGAGATGGGTATTCACAGCCAGGGCGGCGAGCTGCGGATCTTCGGCCGCAAACTGCACCTCAATCAAGCGGCTATTGGGGACGCGCTTCACCGAAAGGCGGCTCAGGAACTCTCCCAGGATGGCGGGCGCTTGTTGATTGGGGCCGGTGTTCGCCAGCGCGGCGGCATTTCCGCCGAATTCGGGATACCGCGTCAAATCCATCGCGCGAATGGTCTTCATCGCCAGAGTTTCGCTCTGAAGGATTTTCGTCTGCGTCTCGATGTAGGTATCGAGATCGATGTACATGTCGTAGGAATCGGCGTTTTGGAAGGGCAGAGGATTATCGATTTCGCGATCGACTTCTACGCGCGCGGAAGCCACATAGACCGGTTTCATTTTGAAGGAAGCGATGGTGACGATGGTGACGACGGTAAGCAGAAACGTCAGAATCAGCCACTGATGCTTCCGAAGAATGAGAAAGTAGTCGAGCAAATTCGGGTCGTGCGGCCCCTGTTCCCACGAAATCGCCGTCGCGGGAGAAACGACGGCCAGCGAATCTCTTCGCCGCTCCATGGGTGTCAGTTTGGGTGCTTCTTCCATGCGCTCAAAAATCCTCTCGCCGCGTTTTTCTAACTTCTATTGCGAACCGCGCAGAATAATCAGGCCCGAGGTGATTCCCACGACGGCATCGCCAGCTTTGTAGAGGGCGTGCTTCGCGGTGCTATCGGGTACGTACAGCACGTCGTTGGCATGAAGGAGAATATCCGGAGCCTTGCGGTTCATAATCATCTTCAATTTCACGTTGATCTGATCTGTCTTGCCGGTTGCCGGATCCTTGCGCAGGATGACCGCGGAGTTTACCTTCGCGGTGCCTAGCAAACCATGGGCCAGGGCGATGACCTTCATCGTATTGATGGCCTCGCCCGCATAATTCAAGGTGTAACCGCCGGGAGTGACCACCGCGCCCGCGACATAGACGATTCCGGCGCGCGGCACGGTGATGACGTCGCCGCCATACACTGGAATATTGAATGCCGGGTCTCCATTTTGCAGAAGATCGGATACGCGGATGTTGATCGTCTGCGTTTGTTCCGTCGGATCGGCCGGCGGATCCGGTTCCCCGCACGCTGTGGACGACGGTTTGGGACGAGTGATGATGATCAGGTTTCCGGCGTCATCGGAAATGCCATCGGCATTGGCAAGGACTTCGAGAAGCGTGGTGGGCCGGTATTCGTGATAGACGAGCGGATGGCGGACCGCGCCAACCACCGAGATTGGCTCGCTATCTTGCTCCTTGACCATCACCGAAACCTGCGGATGCATGACCAAGCCATTCACCTGCAACAACTTCTCAAGCCTGCCCTCCAACTGGAATGGTGTGCAGCCGGCGACCGGAATGCGGTCGGGAATCAAAGGTATGGAGATCAGGCCGGTCTCGCCAACGCGAACGTCGCGGGTGAGGTCGGGGACGTCAAAGACGTCGATATGCAAGACATCGCCGGCCCCGATGGGAATCTCTCCCGTCGGGGAACCTGAAGCCTGCGCCAGTTGTACAATCCGCGCGTTCGTCTGCTGGGGAGTTTGAGGATTTCCCTGGGCAAAGGAAAACTGGACACTCAGAAAAATGGAGACAATCAGCCACAACGACCGCGGACTGGCGCAGTCCAGAGCCTTCCGGACTGTAGCTAGCATTGGCCTATATGACCCCGCAAAAACTATGGACTGCTCATCCCAGAAAGTCAACGAAGTATATGGTTTAGGTGTAAATCAGGCGAGGGGAGCCGGCCTCCTCCGGGGAAGAACCGGAGATATGGCGATGGCGACCAAGAAGAGGAAGGTCAAGCCATTAGCAGGAATGTGAAGGTTAAAATCAACAACACTGTGAATTATCATAGCGGCGCAGCCGGTGCAGGCGGCAGCGTGAATGGCCAGGGAGAACGAGCTTTGGTCTGCCGCGAGTTTCTTCCGCGCTTCGCGGAAGAAGAGCAAGAAAAACGCCAAACCGCATAGACCGCCCGCAATGCCGGTTTCGGCCAGCGCCTCGGCGTAGTCATCATGCGCATGGTCAACGATGCGGCCGTCGTAATAGGTCTCGTGGCGCGGATAGACGGCGACGAGCGTCCCCAAACCTGACCCCAGAACAGGGTGGTCCAGGAAAATCTGCCAAGTGCCTCGCAGCATGGTGATTCGCCGATCCATCGAGATGTCCGAAAGGCTGGGGGAAGAGAATCGATCAAGCACTTTGCTCACGCCAATCCATCCGACGAGTGCAATCGCGAGCAAAAGAACCGAAGCAAGGATCAGCGCTTGAGGCTTTCGCGCGCCGCGCAAACGCATGAGGAGAATCAAGAGAACCACTTCAAATGCGAAACTCGTGATGCCTCCGCGCGAGCCCGTCAGGACGAGAGCTGCAATCGGAACCGCGGTGAGAATGCCGACGAACGGCAATTGCTCGCGCCGCACTCCCTGAAACAGCATCACCGACAGCCCGAATGGAGCCAGCATCTCGATCAAGCCCGCGAAATCGTTGCGGTTGACGTATGGGCCGAAGGGGCTTCCGCCGCCGGTCAAATGGCGAGTCCAATAGATGACGTCATGCGAAGTGAAATTCTGCACGATTCCAAAGACGGAAACCGCAAAAGCAAAACCCATCAGGAACCAAGCCAAGACACGCAAATCACGCCGGTCGCGAAACGCCTGGCACGCGAGAAAAAACAAAATGAAGCAGGCGGTTATTTTCAGCAGCGCGACGCGCGTCAGGAATGCGTATGCCGTCAGCCCAAACGCAAGTTGCAATGCAATGAGCCCCAGAAAAGCTGCGAGAGGCCAGAAGACGGCGTCCCAATGGATTTCCAATTCACGATGACGAAATACGAGCACGGCCCACCACAGCAGAAGCACCGCGGCGCCTGCTTCGAGCAACGCCTCTGACCAAACTTCTACAGTGCCGAATGCCAGAACGCCGAATGCGAGAAGGATGATGATTCCGAGGCGCAGTGTTTTCATGGTTGAGAATGGCCCGTCGGAGCGGGCTGAGGAACGAGCGTTACATCGTCGACCCAAACCGTGCCGCCAAGCTTGTTATCGAAGCGTTTGCTCGGGAAACGGCGCAAGCGAATCCAGAGAAATTTTGTGTCCGGGCCCGTCATAATATTCGCCTGCACGGGAGTCCAGGAGTTCGTTCCCGTCAAATTCGGAGTCACGACGTTCACTTCGCTGTGCTGCTGATCGAGAATTTCGAAACCGATTCCGCTTTCCGTGGAGATGGCCTCGGTACGCAGGAAGGCTTGAAATGCATAAGCTGAGCCGGGCTGAACAGGAACGAACTGGTGAACATTGTAAAAATCCAGATTCATGCCGCCGCTGAAGTCCACGCGGAGAGAATGCGTGCCGGAATGCGCAATGTTGGAATCCACGCTGATGTATGCGCCAGGCGCCTGATCCATGCGCCAGCCGAGGCCGCCATTCGCAATCGGAGACTCAAAGCCGCCGTTCCAAATGAGCGAATCATCTTCCTGCGGTTCTGAATTCCAATCCGCCGCGGAAAGGGCCTGACGCCAGATGCGCCGAATATCGGCGCTGTCTCCTTGAGCAATGAGCGAGTCGAGGAAAGGAAAGGATTGCTTGAGGTCGAGAGGATGCTGGCGAGGAAGAGCAATGATGCGGTCCCAGGCGATCATGGCGGCATCCGTATCCTGATTCGCGGAAAAAAAATCCAGCGCCTGGAAGAACGCGGCGGGATAGGGCGGGAGAATGTCACCGAGAATCATGTTCGCGTCGTGGTCGAACGTCCACATTTGCGAAATGGCCAACGGCGTCAAATTTGGATCGGTCACGATCGCGTCGTGAATTTGGCGCAGTGCTTCCTTCGTTTGGCCCTGACGCAGGAGAAAATTCCCGAATTTCCAGGCGACGTCGGCGGAGATGGGATAATCGCGTTGAGCAGTTGTGTAAGCGGATGACGCCGCGGCTGCGTCGCCGACCGCTTCGTATGCGTTCGCGAGATTCAGCCAGTCATCGGCGGAACGCGGGTCATCAGCCACGGCTTTGCGATAGTAAGAAACGGCAAGGCCCGGATTCGGCGAATCGAAGTTCCACTGCACGGCCTGGCCGAGACGATCCCACGCCTGCGCATCGCCGGGGATAAGCTTCGCGCCGCGGAGTTGTTGCGAAACATCGTTCGAGCATCCCCAGTACCACGCCAGGCAGAGCCTTGTGGCCTGGTAGACAAGCATCAAGGCAATTGCGCCGGCAAGACAAAGGATTGCCAAACGCGAACGTGAATCTGCGGATAACGAAGTCACGGCAACGTAATCTGCTACGAAGCTGTCGGATGGCGCAAGGAGAAAATCAGCGAGGCGAACGAATTGCAGAGATATCCCCGGCGACGGTCTGATACAGGCGCGGCAGCAAGGAAGCGTCCTCGCCCGGAATCAGGCCACGAACCGGCAGCGAGGCTACAACTCGTCCCAGAAAGCGGAATTCCCGCGCGCGCATGGTCGCGTCGAGAAGTTTATTGCCATAGGTATTGGCAATCAGTGCGACGAGGGCGTCCTGCGGAGTGAGCGGTTCGACTCTCGGCGCGCCGGGCGCGGAGGATCGCTCCCCAAGGATATAGACGGCTTTGAGTGGCATGGCTTCGCGTTGGAACCTGGAGTCGCGGCCATGCAAGGAAATCCGATGCTTATCGGAATCGTGCGCGACAGCGCCTCGAACAGAGCCATAAATCATCCGAACCGATTGCGGCCAGAGATTGAGGTACGGGTAAGCGGGAGAAACGATGAATTCGCCGGCGCGTTCAGACAACGCAACGATGTCGTCGGAAAGGATCGCATGTCCGCTTCGCGCGAATAGCGCCGCCGTGGTCGATTTTCCGGCGCCTTCGCTGCCAACGAAAGCAATCGCGGAATCACCGACTCGCACCGCGCTGGCGTGAAGACACGTCACGCCGCGAAGACGAAGCACAATCCCGAGGATCGGCCCAACAAGAAACAGGGCCGCCTCCTCGAAGGAAATGGCCTTGGGACAGTGAATGGAGATGCTTCGCGCGGCAACGTCAACGGAAAAGCTCAGACCATCGCTGTAGCGGATTCGATAACCTCCGTCGCGTTCGCTTTTCCAGATTTTGAGCGCGGGATTGCCATCTGCGTCGAGAATATCCGTCACATACCAGAGAGATTCGTCCGCAGCGATTTTTCGCTCCGCGGTGGAAGTCTCATGTGTCGAACGCACATGGATGTCCGCGGCGCGCAGAGGATCGCGATCGCAAGGAACAAGGCCGGGAATAGCACGGTCGCAAATCAAGTGGAGGCCGTAGATTTCGTAGGAAACCTGGTTACTCGAATCTAGGTGGGGAGGATCCGATTTGGCAGGCCACGAAGCCACGCAGAATCACACATGGGTGCGGTTCTTGCCGAAAGCGCCGCCATCGCGATTGCCGGCCCGGCCTACCCTGCGCGTCAGTTCACGAACCGTGCCGTAAACCTTCAAGGCTGGGCGGGTGTACTTTTTCTTTGCCGTCTTGTTCTTTTTCTTCGGCATAGCCTTTAGCCTCCCGCGAATCTTATACCGAATTCCCTTTTTAACAAACCAAAGATGCTGGAATTCATGGTTCAGTCGCCCGTCAATTCCCGGAAGGCCGGTTGAATGGGCATTAATCTACTCCGAACGGGATAGGCCGGGCTAGAATCGCAGTTCTCGATGCCCAGAAGATAACTCTCAGGAGCACTTCAAAGCCATGGCGAGCGGCTGGCGGCTCTGGCGCTCGAGCGATCGCAGCCAATGATTCAAGCTCCAGATGCGCAGCTTCATATTGAGGAGCTCCGGATCGTCGCTCGCTTGCAGCGAAGGAATTTCGCGACAAGAGATATAGCGTCGCAGCTCGTCCGCAACTTTTGGAGTTCGTGGAGGCGCGGCAGGTTCCCGTCGCAGTGCAGCGAGCACAGGATCTGCGCGTAAAGGAGTTTTCGGGCGCTTGCGGATCGCCGCCGGCAAGAGTCCGCGCATGGCGCGGCGCACAAGATATTTTTGGAACGACCACGGCATGACCGGTATGGCGAGCAGAAAGTTGACCAGCCGGAGATCGAGAAATGGATAGCGCACATCGAGTGGCTGGCGCGTCGTTCCGGCATCGAAGTGTTCGAACATGTGGCCCCACTGCGGCAAAAAAAGCGAAGCATAGGCGCGCGGATGAATCGGATGCGCATTCTCGTACGGACCCGTGAACGTATTTGTCTGACGCTCTGCTAGATTCAGCCGCGTCGCCAATTCGGCATTGATCCAGCGCGAGAAATCGACGAGAGGTTCGCGCCGTTTGGGAGATGAATTCGCAAACCGGCGCAAAGGGCCGCGCAGGCCATCGGGCGCGACAAATCGCTGAACGGCGTGCTCCGATAAGTCGAATGCTGCTCGGGCTAATTTCCGTTGCTTCCAAAGGCCGCGAAAATGCGCTCTCATTTCGAATTCGAGCAGGTTGTCGCAACCCTCGCCATAGAGCGCGACGTTTGCGTTTTGCGCGATCCTGCGCATCGAGTCCATCCACGTGGCGGCAAATGGATCATCGACGGGCTCCGGAAAATGGAAATTGCTTTCCTCCCAGCCGTCGAATAATCGCCGGCCATCCACGGTCCAGGTATGAATGGGAATCTGCAGTGCGGCCGTGACGGCACGAGCTGCGGTTGCGTCGGAATCTGCAATTCCTTCAAATGTCGCCGTGAAAGCATGGAGTTCAAGCAGCGGATGTTTGGTGCATCGCAGCTTGTTCGCTATCGCTGCAATCACAGAGGAATCGAGGCCGCCGCTCAGAAAAATCCCCGCCTTTTTCGTGCGCAGCCGGTCTTCGATCGCCAAAATCAAAAGCTCGCGAAAGTTCTCGACATATTCTTCACGGTGGCGATATCGAATTGTGCCATCCGTCGGAGGACGCCAGTACTCGCGCATTTGCGAGCCGGCGGCCGACCATCGCAGCACGCGCGCGCGCGGCAGCCGGTGAATCCCAAGGAACGACGTCGCCGCCGCATCACAGTTCAAGCCGAATAGCAAAAAGTCCGCGATCGCGGCGTCGTTCAATTCGCCGGATACCGCTGGATGCAGGCGAATGCAATCGAGCGTATTGCTGAAAATGAAGCAGCCGGGGAGTTCGGCGTAATAAAAAGGTTTGATGCCGAAAGGATCGCGCGCGCAGAAAAGCCGGCGCCGCTCCGCATCCCAAATCGCAAATGCAAAATCCCCCAGCAGATGCTCGACGCAATTTTCGCCCCACGCCTGGTAGGCATGAAGAATTAATTCCGGATTGGAATTGAAAGATTCAGCCGCTCGGCCATGCGACCGAAGTTCTGAAATGAGTTGATCGCGCGCGTCAATGCGCGCGTCAGCGACAATCCATGTTTTGCGGTCCAGAGTCGCCGGCTGACGTTCTTGCTCCCCTTCGCTTGCCGCACGCAAGAGCGCGCAGCCGAATCCGGCAGAGCCATCGGTCCAGACGGTTTGCGCGTCAGGGCCGCGAAACGAAAGCGATTGCGTCATGCGTTCGAGCAGCATCGAGTCCACCGGCACCCCGTTGGAGCAAACCATTCCGGCGATTCCGCTCATCGGCGTCCGCTCATGCTTTTTTTCTCATTTTCCTTCCAGCATTTCGCGAGTGGCCGGGGCGTCGAAGCTGGCGAAATCGTTGCCGACATCTTCGCCGTCGTTCACCACTACGCCCGCGACTTCGACCCATGCGTGCGCTTCGAATGCATCGCCGCTTTTTTTTCCGCCGACGCGCAGTTCGGC
>JASHRL010000292.1 GCA_030037355.1 Candidatus Acidiferrales bacterium
GCCGCCCTTGCGCATCGCGTCCAATCACTAGCGGGACTTCCAGCAGCGTCGCGCGCGTCAGCCTTCGCCCGCGTACTTGCCGCGACTGCAGCGCCGGGTACCAGAAATCCCACAGCATCCCGAGGTCTTGTTCTTTCGCATCGCCGCGCGGAGTTTCGCTCATAGGCAGGAGCCGTATCGTAGTACACCCCTCGCCCCTCGGCAACCCGCCGTCATCGCAAGCACACTCAGGCCAACTTCTTCGCAAACTTTTCCGCCCAGCGGGTCTTCGCAGGTGGCCCATCTTTCGCGCCCACCGATAAAAATCAAATGTCTGGCCAGCGGACTTACGATCCGTTTGCTGCATTTAGTAGCTATGGTACGGTTAATCGCCTGTGACACAGTGCGTCGCCGTGATGGAGAATTCCCATGCGAGAGGTGTTCTTTAAACTGCGAATTGGAGCCATTGAAGGTGCTTACCGCGGGATCTCCGGAGATCTCGTTCTTCTCCGCGAAGCCTCGCTCCCGGATCGATGCATAGTATGTGCTACTCCTGCGAACGGCAATATTCACCGCGCAAAGTTCGAACCACTTCATGATCCTGCTTGGCATGTGCCGTTTTTCTACGACATCCTATACTGGGTTTTCGGTACACGATACATTGTGGATTTCTCATTCTGCTCGATCTGTACGTCCGGGAATTTTGACATTCAACCGGTATGGTTCAGCAAGAAAGTCGGAGTCCTCAGGGGCGCCAGCAATACGTTCATGAAATTGCTTCCGAGCGTTCCGCCTGAACTGTCCGCAGATCTCGATGGTTCATGGCGGCAGCGTGCGCTGCGATCTCTCTTGCGTTGACACTTAAGGAAGATCCTCTCCTGTCATTGTTTGAAGCGAATCGCAAGATTGTCTCCCACGTGACTCCCCGAGTAGCGCTCGCTGCGGGTGGCCCATCCTTCGCGCCCGGGCTGCGGCAAGCAGCCGAAGGTGAAGAAGTCGCGAACGGTATGAGAGGCCCGCTCTAGTATTTCAGGGGGTCGGAGCTTCAGCTCCGACAAGGAGGAATGGTCAAGTCAATCTTCCTATCGCGCGCTTCACCCGCGCGAAGTTTTCTGGGAGTCATGGGAATTACTCTATCAGTCTTCCGGCGGGCGGCCCATCCTTTGCGCCCGGGCTGCCGTAAGCAGCCAAGGTGAGGAAGTCGCGAAGGGTGGGATACTCGCCTTCGTAGGGGCAGCGCTTTAGCCCCGCCCGCGCTTGCACGCCTGCGACTTCCCGAGCATTTGTAGGGCCCGATCGCATTCATCGGGCCGCGCGACTCCCCGAGTCGCGTTAGCTTTTCGTTGTCATTTCGAGCTCGCCCGCCTAGGCGCGCGACGATCCGACTGGCATCCGACGAGCTTGCTCGCCCAGGCGAGCCTGCCTGCCGCCTGCCCGCCGTGGCGGGCACGCAGGGAATCTGCAGTTCGAAACTTATTGCGCGTGCAAATTAACTCTGCAGATTACTGTTGACAACTCGGTTAACATCTGCTATAAAGTGGCAGTATGTTTAGCTCTTCGATCGTCGCTCAGCGCAACCCGCGAGGCCCCCGGTGGGGCATCTGCCTCGCCTAGTCGCAACCTACCTGTCCGATTCCGAAATTTGCCCTCAAAAACTCAATTCTAATCGCTTGTCCTATGAAGAATTAGAACTGACCGTAACCCACACAAAACAAACAACCGGGTCTCGTTCTAATCGCTTATTCTTTCGACTTTTTGAAAAATTTTACGATTTCGGACACTGCCCCAAAGATGGGCAGAAGCTGGGCTCTCAGGGCGTGGCGGAGAATGAACTTCTAAGCCGTGACTGGGCTGGCTTGAAGCGGCAGGTTCGCCGATTCCCACGCAGCTATCCCGCCGGCGATTTCGCTGACGCGTCTGAATCCGCCGCGCTGCAGCAAGCTCGCGGCAATCGAAGACCGGTAGCCGCCGGCGCAAAAAACCAGCAGGCTGCTATCCTTTGGGAGCTTTTCAAGATTCTCCGCCAAGTGGTTGAGCGGAATAAGAACGCTCCCTTGAATGTGTTTCTGGGCGCGCTCGGCGGGCGTTCGAACGTCGATGGCCAGCGGCGGCTCATTCGAGGACAAAAGCTCCGCGGCAAAGGGCGCGCTCAGGCGTTCGGTCGATACGGTCAGCTCCGGCCGCGATTTCAAGCTTTGCAGTCCGTCCTTCAAATAGCCGGCAATGTGGTCGAAACCGATTCGTCCAAGCCGCGTTGCCGATTCGCTCTCTCGGCCCGGGTCCGCGATGATCACGATGGGATGCTTTTGATCCAGCACGGTTCCCGCCCACGTGGCGTATTGCCCGCTGAGCCCGATATTGATGCTGCCCGCCAAATGCGCAGACGCAAATTCACCCGAGTCGCGCGTATCGAGAATTTGCGCGCCGGAGTTTTGCAAGGCAAGCACATCGTCGAGCGCCAAAGGATTCAGCCGCGCGAGCGTTTCATCGAGCGTTGGCCGCTCCTGGCTGTTCAGCACGGCGTCGTAGGTGAAATACGCCGGAGCTTCCG
>JASHRL010000293.1 GCA_030037355.1 Candidatus Acidiferrales bacterium
CGTGAAATATTATTTCAGCAAATATCTCGGCCTTCGCTTCGATCTGCGCTGGATGGCCAGCCACACCACTCCGAATGAGTCAGAGTCTTGCGAATACGGTTACTGCGGAACGTATTCAGGGAGTTACAAGGCTAACCAGGGCGAAGCCAACCTCGGCCTGATTCTTCACTTCTAGTTTCCGCAATCGCAGTTTTCGCAGATAAAACACAAAGAGGAGCCTCCTAAAAGAGGCTCCTTTTTGTTTCTCCATCCGCTTTTTCCGTATCCACAAACCACCGATCGAAACCGAACCTTCGGTCAGTTTGGATTTTCTGGATCGTGGCACAAGAAGTCAAAATTCAAACTGACCCGCCGCTCGGAACTCTTGTTTTGGTTTCCAGAAGGAACCTCGCGCAACAAAAAAACGGCCCGGGTCCCCCCGAGCCGCCGCGAAGATTTTCACAAAAGGCAGAGCAATCTAGAACGTGAATTGCGCCTTGAACTGCAAGACCCGCGCGTTGGTCTCGCCGCCAAGCATCGAGCCGAGCACGCTCGTCGGCGAACCTGCCGTCGTCAGAATCTCCCCGAAATTCGGGCTCGAAGCGTTGTTCACCGGCATGCCGAAATTCGGATGGTTCAGCACGTTATATGCCTGAACGCCGATGTTCACATGCGCGCTTTGCCAGAAGGGGAGGCTGAAGGACTTCATCAACGCCGCGTCTATATTGAAGAAATCCGGGCCGCGGAGGAAATTCCGTTGGCCCGTGGAAAACGCTCCTTCTGCTCCTACATTGAATTCGCACGCCGCTGGTGTCGCCAACACGCATCCTACGGGCACCGAAGCCGTCGGCGGTGCCAGGCAGCCTGGCCCCGATGATGTCATTCCGCATCCCGTAGGTCCGCTGACATATTGCGGAATCACCGCCCCAAAGTAGTTCGTCTGCTCCAGGCTCGCGCTCAGCGCGCCATCCACCACGCTATACGGCAAGCCCGTTCGTGCAAACACGACTCCGGATAACTCCCATCCGTCCACAAGATACTTCGATCCGCGGCTCCCGATGATTTCTCGCACCGGCGGATCCCACACGAAATTCATCGTTCCGCTGTGCCGTATGTCGTAGTCCGAGGAACCGTAGCTTCCCGTGTAATTGAGCGGATCTTGCGGGTAGGTGAAGCTCGTCGGCGAGAACGGCACGAAGCCTCCGTTCGAGACGTCGTCCATCGCGTGCGAGAACGTATACGTCCCCTGAATCACGCCGCGTCCCCAGATTCCGCTGATCTGGTGCGTGATTGTCGCCGTGCCTCCGTTGTAATGCGAATCTCCGCCGCTGTAGAGCACCGTCACCTCTCCAAATCGCGGGTCCGGCGCCTCTCCTAATGGCAAAGTGCCAAACGTCGACGTGCTGTAGGCATTCGCCGAGTTATCCACAATCGGTTCATGTATGCCGTGATTGCCCACATACGACAGGCTGACGAGCGTTGAACTGTTTAGCTGATGCTGCAGCTCCAGGCTCCATTTCTGGTATTGCGGGACCGTCGTTTTTCCTTCCGAGGTGAAAAGGCTCGGCGGGGTGAATGACGCGTCATTCGCCAAAATCGTGTCGTATGTCTCGCTGCTATAGAAGCCCTGCTCAAATGCTGTGTCCGCCCCCTTCACGTCGTTGAAAATGCTCGACGCCGTCGCGCCCGTCGCGCTGACCAGATAATCGTCCGTGCTCGTGAACGTCGCACCGAACGGCGGATTTTCCGCGAATGGCGTCACGATCGACGCCGGAAGCATGTTGTAGAAAATTCCCCCGCCGCCGCGCAGCACCGATTTCGTCCCGAGCCACTTCGGCTGCCACGCAAATCCGATACGCGGCTCGTATAACAAGTTATCGAGTCCGGTCAGCACATGTTCCTGGTTGATCTTGATGGCCTGGTTGTAGGGAACCTGCAGCAAACTCGACTGGTTGTTGCCAAGTCCAATGTCATTCTGAAACGGCTGGGACAATTGCGCGAAGCAGAGATTTCGGCAAATCGGGTTGGAGTCATGCTCCAGGCGGAACGCCAGCGTGACGTTCAGCCGGTCGCTGTACCGGAAGTCGTCTTCGATGTAACCTCCCGTCGTGTATTCCGCGATTGGCTCGTCTTGCGACTGCGGAAACGACTGCGTATACGAGTCGCCCGTTATTCCTCCGTTGTAAAGGTCATTGATCGTGTTGACGACCAGCAGGCCCGTCGCCAGCGTCCCAAAATTGTGATCGCTCATATCCATCCGCAGGTATTGCCCGCCAATCTTGATCGTATGCCTGCCAGCCGTCTTCGAAAAATCGTCGTTGAGCTCGATCTGCGTATTGTTTTGCCCGTGCGGCATGCTGCAATCCTGCCCGCCGAGCAAAATGGGCAATCCCGTTCCCAGAGGAGGGTTCACACACGGATTCGGCGTGCTCGTCGTAATATAGAACGTCCCGTCCGCCATCGCCATCGTCGTCGGGAAAGAGTCAATGGCGCTGATCGGGTTCGCCGGTCCGAAAACGCTCGAAATATACTGGCCCGAAACCGAAAATTGATTGGCCGCCGTCGACCCGAAGTTGTGACTCCACACCAGTTCTCCTTCGGTCGACGGTAAGGACGAATAGATGTTGAAATCTTGGCTGACAGGATCTCCGTATGTCGTCTGGTTGCCCCAATCCCGCCGGAATCTGATGAACATCCGATCTTTGGGCGACAGGTTGAAATCCAGCCTTCCGGACACCATCCATTCACTCGTGAAATTCTTTTCCGTGGTTGTGTATCCCACGGCGCACGGCTCCGACGAACCGACCCCCTGCCCGGCCGGATTATAAAACTCCGGATTCAAATTGAAGCCGCCGCAGCCATCGCCCGTCGTATGAATGACTCCGCTGCTGTCCGTGAATTGCCCCGGAAACTGATTGTCCAGCGCCGAACCCTCCGCTGGCGCGTCGTTCAGCGTGCCGAAGAGCGTGCCGCTATAGAATGCTGCGACGTCTGGCCGCCCAAGGTCCGTAAGGTTCGTCAGCGTCGCCGCCTGAAATTGCGGGCTCGGCATCACCACCGTCGCTGGCGAATCGATCAGCACGCGCCCGCCTTCCGTATCCACAAAGAAAAACACCTTATTCGGCTTGATCGTTCCGCCCAATGACCCTTGCCACTGGTTCGCGCTGTCGAATGGCCTCTGAATCGCGTCTTCATTATTGAAGAAATCGTTCGCGTTCAGGATTCGCGTGTTCCAGAAATAATTCGCCTCTCCGTGCAATTCGCTCCCGCCCGAACGCGTGACCAAATTCACGTTCGAACCGGCAAGCTCGCTCACGCTCCCGCTATAATTGTTGTTTGAGATATCCACTTCCTGGACTTCATTCGTCCCCAGCATCAATCCCATCGCGCCCACGTCGTTGATGCTCTGGAACGGTTCCCTCTGGTCCACGCCGTCGCGCGTCACTTTGTTCGACGTCGCCGGCATGCCATACTGCGAAAAATTTCCCGTGCCGCCCACCGTATTCATCACCGCGCCAGGCGCCAGTTGCGCCAGAAAGGTCACATCCTCGCCCGGATTCGGCTCGTGCAAAATCTGCCGCCGCGTGAACGTCACCGATTGGTTGCCATCTTGCTTTTTCAGGAGCGAAGCCGCCTGCGCCTGCGCGGGCAGCGGCTTCACCGAAAGCTTGACATTCACCTCCACCGGTTCGCCCAGAGGAACCGTCACCACCTTCACCGCCGGCTGAAAGCCGGTCATTGTCACCGTGATGGTATAAGACCCGGGATCCAGCAATCCGAATTGATAGGAGCCGTCCGCGGGAGTCGTCGCCGTCTGCAGCGTTCCTTTGGCATTGTTCTTCAACTCCACCACCGCTCCAGACACCGGCGCTCCCTTCGGATTCGTCACCGTGCCCTCCACCCCGCCGGTGGTCATGGTCTGCGCTGCGAGCCGCACCGAAGCGGCGCCGCAAATCACCAGCAGCGCGAAGACCACATGCATCAAGCGTTTCAAACTCATCAAACCCTCCATCCGATTTTCGCCACGGAACAACTGCGGACCTACGATTTTACCCGGAAGTCTTGGAATCCCCCAGATCCGTATGGCAAGCGCCCCACAGGAGCGGTACGCAGTTTACATCACTGCCCAACCCCGGCCATACCCAATTTTCTTCCTGCAAACCTGCCACAACTCTGTAGTTACGCCCCGCCCGAAAAGGGGCTCTTCTGCCGCGAATGACCTAGAGGGATGCCTCCCCATCGGAGATGGTTGCAGGCTAAGGGAGCAGAATCTCGCGCCAGAATGGAAGAAAAAAAGGGAATCGAAGGCTCGACTACGTCTTCGACTCCCCCCTCTCAACAAGATCTCGTCAGAGTGTTTTCAGGAAATTAATCAGGTCTTGCTCTTGCTGCGGCGTCAAGTTCATTTGGAAGCGCACATTATAGAAGTCGACTACCTCATCTAGCGTCGCCGCCGCTCCGTTGTGGAAATAAGGCGCGCGTGCCGCCAGTCCGCGCAAAATGAGTCCCTTCCCTCTCCCGACGTCCGTGCACAAACCCGTCAGCAACGCCTTGCCCGGATCGGAAGTATAGGTTACTTCGCCTGTGTCCGGCCCTGCATTGCACACAATTTGAAATACCGGCAGGTCCGGCATTGAGAGCTGGCTCACCGCCGCTTGAATCGTCGGGTCGGTTTCGTAATTCACCGCGCGGCTCGTCCCAATCTCCAGCGGCACGGCTAGCGAATGATCCCCGACGGCGGGCGTATCATGGCAAGTCGTGCATGTTCCATTGATCACCGCCTGGCCAAGCGCATCGTTCAGTCCGCGCACATTCGTGATTGTCAGTGGCATTGTGTTGAAGATCTGTTCGCCGCGCGCGACCGATCGCCGGTACGCATCGCCCGAGTGCATCCAGTTCGAATAAATCGTGAATACGTTGGGACTGAATTGCGATGGCGGTCCCAGCGAATCGTTGATCCCCGGATAGAACGGCACGGTAGACAAGAATTGCGCGCCTCCGTTCGCCCCTTCTGCATTCAGTAATCCGGCTTGAAAATCGATCTCCTGCGCCGAATTCAGCCCCAGTTCGAAGCTCACAATCTGGTTGAGTTGCGCCGTCGTGGGCGGCGTCGTCGCCTGTGCATGGTCCTCCGTTGCGTCCAGCGCCTGGTGTGATAAATCCGTAAGAAGATTTGCAGCAAATGTCGATGCACTATTCAGCGGCGAAACCGTTTCCCGCCCGTCCCACATCACCGCGCTCAGAAAGCCCAAGTTCGTCGCCGGCAGCGGTCGCCGGTAAACCGACACTGTCTGCTCCCCCGTGCTCGGATCCGTCTCCAGCGCGCAGCCATAAGGATCATGCACCGCGGTGATTGTGAACTGCAGCGTCGACGGCAGTGTAAGCCCGATGCGAATCAGCCCATTGTGCCGCAGCAAGCTGAAATTCAATGCTTGGCCCGGCGCAGCTATCGGACATACGGCGCCGTCTACTGCCGCAAAGAGCGGGTCTCGCCCTTTCGTCGCCTCGTAAACAGCTTCCGCATGCGCCGCGCTCAACCCCATCGCGTTCGAAATCACATGGCACGTGCTGCAAGTCCGGCCGTTCGTGCCCAAGCTTTGAAAGAACGGGCCATTCTCAGAAAATGAGCCCGTCGAGCTGTACGTCGACACAAAACCCGAAGAATCGAGGAAAGGAAACAAATTGGGGAGTGCCAGCGCCGCCACAGCCAGCGCCGCCGCGCAAAATACCCCCGCCACTGCGAGTGAGCGCGCAGCTGCCTTACACATCTTCACGGTTTTTCTCCCTTTGGCTTCTTCGCCTACATCTACTACATTCCAAAGTGCCTTGCGACGACGCAGAACACGCGAATGCTGGTACCCTACAGGTTGGTCCGCCCTCGGGCAATGGAACGGAAATGATTTGTCCCTAAAAAAAATGTGACTGTCTAAGACCCTGATACTACGCAACTTGAATTCTATATTGCCTTCCAAGGCTACAAAGACTAGAATCAGTACAGCGCCTTTCCCCGTGGGTTAGCTTCGTCTATGCCTGAAGATCGCCGCGCGCCAGTGCTGTGCTTTGAGAATTTTACCGTCGATACTGGCGCACGCACCCTTCATAAATTCGGTCGCCGCCTCAAACTCCACCGCCAGCCCTTTGAGATTCTTCTCTTGCTGCTCGACCGCCCCGGCGAGGTCGTTACTCGCGACGAATTGCGCGCCAAACTCTGGCCTGAGGGCACTTTTGTCGATTTCGAGAACAGTTTGAACGCGGCGGTGAAGAAACTTCGTCAGACCATCGGAGACTCGGCAACCGCTCCCCGGTTCATCGAGACGGTCCCGCGCATCGGCTATCGATTCATCGCGCAACTTGAAGTCCAGACTTCGCCGGCGCCGATGGTCTTTGCGAACGCCTCGTTGCGGGAAAACCGACGCCCGCGGAGGTCTTCTTATTTTTTGGCACAACAGAAATGGGCCGCCGGTGTTGCTGCGTTTTTTTTGGCCTTTGCAGCGTACGCCTTATTCACGCCCGCGCCAACCCCGAGCGCTACGAGTTTTGTGCAGCGCCCGATCTCAGAGCATCTTGACGGCTTTGCGCGGCTGGTGACCGATGGCACGCGCGTCTACTTCCTCGAGCGAAGCGGCAGCCACTATACTGTCGTGCAGACCTCGACGGCGGGCGGACCGACCAGCCCTGTCGTCACACCGTTTCCGAACACCCGCATTTTCGATGTCTCCCCAGACCGCGCCGAATTTCTCATCGGAAACTTCCAAGCGCCGAAACCAGGCCTGCCGCTGTGGATTTGGCCTGCGCAAGGAGGAAGTCCAATCCGGGTCGGCGACGTGATGGTCGACGATGCATCGTGGTCGCCAAATGCAAAACAAATTCTGTATGCCCGAGGCAGCGACATCCACATCGTGGGACGCGACGGGAATGGAGATCGCGTGCTGATTCATACAGCAGGTATCCCGTATTGGATTCGATTTTCTCCGGATGGTCGGAAGATGAACTTTAGTGTGGACAGCATTCCGTCGGATGAGAGGACGCTTTGGGAAGCGGCCGCCGACGGCAGCAATCCACATCTGAGGTTCCCGGGGTGGAGCAGTTCGCCTTCGGAGTGCTGCGCGGATTGGACGCCGGATGGTAGGTATCTGGTTTTTTCCTCTGGCCATGCTGGGTTCGACAATATATGGGCGGTTCGGGAAAATCGGAGCCTTTTTCATTGGCGCTCGCCGGTTCCGGTCCAGTTGACACCTACCGCGCGCGCGCTGACTGCACCGGTTCTTACGAGAAATGGAACGCGCGCCTTCGTGATGGCTTCGAACGAGGTTTGGCAGTTCGAACGCTACGATTTTTTGTCACGCACTTTCCACCCGTTGCCTCTGCTGGAAGGGGCGTTTACTCTGCAGCCGTCGCGGGATGGCGCATATTTCGTCGTGCTGAAGAACGACTGGACGCTGTGGCGTATGAAGGCCGATGGCAGCGAGCCTTTGCAATTAACGGCGGCGCCGCTGGAGGTAGCGCAGCCCGCATGGTCGCCGGACGGGACGCAGATCGCGTTCGAGGCTCAGACACCGGGGAAGCTGGTTCGAGCGTACGTCGTGAGTGCTGCCGGCGGACCGATTCAGGAAATCCTGCCGCAACCCGGAGAACAAGGTGTCCCGGCATGGTCCCCAGACGGGACGCAGATTGCGATTGCGGTGAATGTGTTTGCACCGGGTGACGGAAAGGAAGCTCGCGGAATTTATGTTGTTGATTGGAAGACGCGGCAGGCTACCAAGGTGCCGAACTCCGAAGGCTTGACATCGCCGACGTGGTCGCCGGATGGCAAGTATTTCATTGCTAAAACGCCTGATGAGCGCACGATACTGCTGTTTAACACGCCAACGCACACCTGGAAAACCATAGCGGAAGGGACAGTGCTTTCCGGACTGTCATGGTCGCGCGATTCGCAATATCTTTATGTGCAGAGGCTTGCCGATGAAGGCCAGCCCGTTTATCGCCTCCACGCCGGCGATTTCAAGTGGGAACGAGTCGTCGGTTTCGAAAATTCTCTTCAGGAAGGATTTGATCTATGCGCGCTCCAGAGCGGAGTTGCTGACGGATCCATGATTGTGCGATTGAGAAGCGGTGGCGGCCACGTGTATGCCTTGGATTTGAATTTTCCGTGAGGTGGCAGTTGTCGTTGGGTGACGCTTCCAAAAACAATACAGCGCTTTTTCCCCGGACTCCGTGTGCTTATGCCTGAAGATCGCCGTGAATCGGTACTGTCTTTTGGAGACTTCACAGTTGATACGCGCGCGCGGAGAGCCTCAATCCTTCGCGCGAGCCGCTTTTACCCCCTCCTTTGTCGGTTTCCCTGCTATGCCATACCGCATCTAAATTTTCCGCCGCGATTTTGTGGCATCATGCAGACATGAAGAAGCGCAGGCAATCGTCGCTGCTCTCGTGGCTGATTTTTGTGTTCTCTGTAGCGTGTTTTTTCGCGCCAACCGCCGCGGCGCAGACCAGCGTCGTCATCGTCCGCACGCCAGACCAAATCCTGATCGGCGCCGATGGTAAAGTCACCGGCGATCCTGGCCGCGTCGCCGAGTGCAAGACGCGCCAAGTCAACGACGTCTTCGTCACCACTGCGATTCTCGGCCAGTACGTTCCCACCGCCTTCGACGTCCATCAGCTCGCCGCCGACGCTTTCAGCAAATCCGGAAGCATCCTCGATCGCGCCAGGCTTTTCGTGCGCACTGCCGAGCCCGAAGCTCTCACCGCCGTGCAATACATTCGCGCTTCTGATCCTGAGTACTTCAAAATCGTCAGCAAAGACGCTCTGCAAGTCGCCGTCGCCGGCTTCGAGAATGGCGATCTCGTCCTCGACACCATCGTCTTCCATACCGTGCTTCAGGGCGGAATGACCGATCTTTCCTCCGAGATCTGGCAGTGCCCGGGCGATTGCTCGAGCCCCAGCGTCCGCATCTATCTCGGCGAACACGACGCCATCGACGATCTCTATCGCACCACGCCCACCATCTTCGACGCTCCGCCGGAAAAACTCGTGCCTTCGCTCGTGCAAATCGAAATTCTCGACAAACCCGCCACCGTCGGCCCGCCCATCTCTCTCTTGTCCATCACCAAAGACGGCGCCTCCTGGCTCCAGCAAGCCGCCTGCTCCCCCATCAAGAAATAACTCCCCAACCGGAAATTTTCCCGCCGGTCATTCTTGAGAATGAACTTACGTATCTTCAAACTTGACAACGATGAACCTTAAGGTTGATAATTTCACCCTTAAGGACTGTTGAAACGCAGGCGTGACATACAAACTGCCTTCGTTACGGTAAGCAGGCCTCCGCTTCGAACCGAGAGGCGAAGCAATTGGCCACTAAGTTGGGGCCGGTGAAGAAACATGATCCTCCTGGAAGCGCGGAACATCGTCAAATGCTACACGGCGGTTCCCGCCGTGAACGGCGTCACATTCTCAATGGAACCCGGCGAAGTGCTGGGGTGTCTCGGCCCGAACGGGTCGGGAAAGAGCACCATCGTGCGGGTGCTGACCGGACTGATTCAGCCGACAAGTGGCGAGGTGTTCTCCGGCGGCGCAAACATTCAGGAGAACCTGGTCGCCTATCGCGAGCAGCTCGGCTACGTTCCCGAAGAGCCCGACCTTTATCCTTTCCTCTCGGGCTGGGAATACCTCGAGTTGGTGGGAACGTTGCGTGGCCTTCCCCGCGCAGCCCTTAAAGAGAAGATCGGCGACATGCTGGAGCTGTTTTCGCTTTCGCCCGCGAAATACGTAAACATCGGTACGTACTCGAAGGGGATGCGCCAGCGAATCCTGCTGATTGCTGCGCTGCTGCACGATCCCGCACTGCTGATTCTCGACGAGCCGCTGTCGGGCCTCGATGTGACCTCGGCTCTCATTACCAAGAACCTGATCAAGTCGCTCGGTGAACGGGGCAAGGCCGTCTTCTACTGCTCCCACGTCTTGGAAGTGGTTGAGAAGGTGTGTACACGCGTCATGATCCTCCGCCAAGGCAAAGTGCTGGCGTACGCGGCCAGCGCGGAGATTCAAGAGCGCGCCGGGCAATCGTCGCTGGAAGACAGTTTCGTTCATCTGGTGGACGAGCGCGACGCCGTGCGAACCGCCCAGGACATTATCTATGTGATGGAAGCGGCATGAGTTGGACTCAGCCAAAACGCAGGCACAGCCGACAGAGACCGCTGAAACCATTTACGCGATTGATAAACCACTCAATCGAGCGCGTGATGCACGGCGGCGGCGATTCTGGAGATCTCGATTTTGGCATCGGCGCCATGTTGGCGCTGTTGGCCGTTCCCGGCGCGTTCGCGTCGTTCGTGGCTTCTCCCGCCGACGAATACTTTTTTATCGTGTTCGCGATGGTCGCCACCTCCGCAGTGGCCATCTGGAAATGGGACGCGCTCATTCCCGACCGGCGTGATTATGTGAACCTTGCGCCGCTCCCGATTCCCGCAAAGCACTTCCTCTACGCGAATCTCGCCGCTATCTTGCTTGTAGCCGCCGCGCTGGGTCTCGATGTGAATGCGGCGTCCTCCGTCCTCTTTCCCCCGTTCGCCGTCGGTTCGCACTCGTCATTCGGGTACGTCGCGATGTTCTTCGCGTCGCACCTTCTATCAGTGTTTCTCGCGAGCCTGTTCGGTTTTTTCATTGTGCTCGCGATTCTCGGCCTGATGATGGCCGTGCTTCCTTATCGAGCCTTTCGGAGGTGCTCGGTATACGTGCGTTGCGGCATGGTCGCCGTTCTGATGGCCGTTCTTTCCACGAGTTTTGAGATGGGCGCAATCGTCCAACATCCGTCTCTAGCGTCGCGGCCGCTGGTCCAATTCCTTCCGCCAGTTTGGTTTTTGGGATTGTGCCAATGTCTGCGAGGGCCAGCGGACCCGGCGTTCGAGGCGCTGACGAAAACGGCAATCCTGGCCTCTGTCGTGGCCGTGGTGCTGGCAGTAGGCGTGTACGCGTTGAGTTATCGCCGCTGTTTCACAAAAATCTCCGAATCCATCGCGAACTTCGCCCCTGTCGGCACTGCGATTCGCCGCCGCAGTCGGCCTGGCGCGACGGACCTGTTCCTGCGGACGCCGTTCGAGCGCGGCTGCTTTTCGTTCACACTGAAAGCGTTGTTCCGCAGCGAGAACCACATGCTGATCGTAGGCGGGTTCGCAGGAGTTGGTATCGTACTTGCTTCGGAAACGCTGTTTCAGTCGGCGACCGTCGGCGGCGCGAGCGGATGGCCAACCGTCGCGGCGCTTAGTATTCCCTTGATTGTATTTTATCTGCTTCTCATCGGGCTGCGGCTGTCGTTCGAGATTCCGGTGACGCAGAGGGCCAATTGGATTTTTCGCCTACAAGCGAACCCAGGTGCCAGCGAGTGCATTGGCGTCGCGCGGAAAATTATGCTGGCGTTTCTGCTTCCACCGCTTCTTGCAATCGTCCTCCCGTCCTACGGCTTCGTCTGGGGCTGGCGAGTAGGAGTGATCCACACTGCGGTCGTTGCCGCGGTGTCGATACTGCTAATTGAAATCCTGCTCGTGAGCTTTCGCAAGATTCCGTTCACCTGTTCGGCACCTCATTTCCAGAGCAACATTCCCCTTTCGGCCTTCTTTTATCTTGTCGGGTTCGTAGTGTTCACTTGGTGG
>JASHRL010000294.1 GCA_030037355.1 Candidatus Acidiferrales bacterium
AGCGCTCCACCTCCCGTTTATCTCTGAGAACATAAGTTAGAAAGTACTATACGTCCTGAACGTTCTTCTGTGCTTAGATTTGAGGACAAATGGAAGATTCGTCTCCAATAAAGCCCGACCAAGGGTTCCCGGAGGACCCTTTGCTCGCGCGCGCGCATGAGATTCGGCGCGGGTTGAGACGCCTCGAGCGCAGGCAATGGTGGATGGCTTCTTCGGCCATGCTCGTCATTCTCTTGCTGACGGTTGGCGTGGCTTCCTTCGCATTTCCGGAAATCATGCACTGGGAAGAAGGCACGTACTCGTTTTTCCTTTCTCAGGCGGTCCGCGGCCTGATTGGGCTGGTCCTGCTGTTCGTGGTTTACACGGTTTATCAGCAGCATTTGATCAACAAGATTCGATCCCAGCTTGCCGACCAGGTGGACTCGGTCGCCAAGGTCGAATTGCTGACGCAAGAGGTCTATAAGCTGGCGGTTCTCGACCCGCTGACGAATCTGCACAACCGGCGCTCCGGCGAGCAGCGGCTGTTCGAGGAGATTGCGCGGTCGCGGCGCCATACACGTCCGCTGACGGTTCTTCTGCTGGACCTCGATGGCTTGAAGCAGTGCAACGACAAGTTCGGGCACGACATGGGCGACAAAATGCTGCGCGCTTTCGCTGAACGGCTCAAGCGCGCAATTCGCGGGTCTGACCTCGCCGTTCGGCTCGGCGGCGACGAATTCATGCTGATCCTGCCGGAATGCCGGGTGGAAGAAGTGCGGATTGTTTTGAATCGCGTGAGCGGGCTGGAAATCGAATGCCCCGGCGAGAGCGTTCCGGTCACATTCGCCTGCGGCTGGGCCGATTATCAGCAAGGCGAGACCGCTCAGCAGCTCCTGAAGCGGGCCGATGAAGCCCTTTACGCCGACAAGCGCGCGGCCAAAGAAGGCGGCCCGCGCCGAATGCCATTCCCTCTGCCTTCTCCTGCCAGCTGACGTCCTGACAGCCATCCCCTGAAGGCTTGCCGACGCGTTTGACGCGCCTGCGGATGAGCACGCCTGGAGGCAGGGCCGATGGCCCATCTTTGGGCAGTGTTCGAAATCGTAAAATTTTTCAAAAAGTCGAAAGAATAAGCGATTAGAACGAGGTCCGGTTGTTTGTTTTGTGTGAGTTACGGTCAGTTCTAATTCTTCATAGGACAAGCGATTAGAATTGAGTTTTTGAGGGCAAATTCCGGAATCGGACAGGTGGGTTGCGACTAGGCGAGGCAGATGCCCCACCGGGGGCCTCGCGGGCTGCGCTGAGCGGCGATCGAAGAGCTAAACATAGGGAATGTTTATAGCAGATGTTAACCGAATTGTCAACAGTAATCTGCAGAGTTAATTTCCGCGCGCAGTCGGTTCGAACAGCGGAATCCCGAATATAAGAAGCTCACGAAGGCAGCCTAAGAATTAGCCAGTTTTTTGGTCCGCCGTCCTAGAGTTGTGTCCTGAATAGCTCAGGAAGTCCCTTCCTCTGACTGTGATTTCCAACATCTCACTTGGGTGCCTCAGGATCAACCCCTGCGTTTGCATAAAGCCAAGCCAACCGTCAAAGGAGTAGTTTGTATAATAAGCGGGGTATTCTTTAGCACCATGGTCATAAAACTCCTTCGCTGCCCCTGCTGCCATGTTTCCGCCGCGCCTATTAAGCTCAGTCAGCATCAGGAATTGACTCGCCCATATATACGCCCATGTGACGTCATGTAGAAATCCAACCATGCCAACCCCGATTAGCCTTGCATAGAAATCTTCTGGTTTGAAGTGCGCTTTATTTTGGGACGCGGCAATTCTCACTCTCCGCGTGACGTCTTCTGTCATCAAACTGTGGTACGCAACCTTGAAAAATTGCGGTCCATCGAAATTCACGGGCGGGTTCAGCGGCAGTATCCCTTGGTCAGGTTCAACAAGGGCGACTGCTCTTTCCTCCGTCTCTTTGGACACTAACTGCGCCAACTGCACTTTGATTGCATTTTGGGTTTCATCGCGCTCCAGCTCTTTCGCGTCTCGTTTTTGGTCTTCGTGCGACTGCATAAACGCTTGGACAATTAGCGCAGCGATGGCTAGGACGCACAGTCCCCAAATGACTACTTGCCAGCGCACCCAGGATAAGTGCTCGGGTGAAACCTTCAGCGGAATTGCAGCCAGGCCAACCACGCAAATTCCAATCACCACCGAGAGACAATTCTTAGCCGTTAGGTGCAATGTAACGGTAGCCATGACGCAGGATTATACAGCCTACTTATATGAAGGGTATAATCTTGGAGCAAGCTCGTCGGTTGCTAATTGTGCCCTCCTCTTGGAATGGCGACACTGGAGAAGATGCAAAGACTGCCGAAAGGCGGAGCATTACTCTTTTGTACCTGATTACACAAATTGGCAAGCGTTTACTCTTGCGTGTCGGGGTGTTGCCCAGTAAGATACCGTTTCAAGGAGAGCAAATGCCGAAAGAAAAACCGAAAGTGAACATTGGCGAGGTGATCCGGTCGTATCGCAACGATCGCGGGCTTTCGCAGGGAGACATCGAACGGCGGACGGGGCTGCTGCGCTGCTATCTTTCGCGCGTGGAGAACGGGCACACGGTGCCGTCGCTCGAAACGCTGGCGAAGATTGCGGAAGCGATGGACATCAACCTGGCGGATTTCTTTCCGGGCGCGGATACGGCGCAAGACCGCGAAACGAAACGGGCACTGGGCGAGCTTTCCGAAGAGGAGATTCGTTTTCTGGCGGAAATCAAGCGTTACAGCACGACGCTGACGGAGGACGACAAAAAACTCGTCCTGGCGATGATTCGCAAGATGGCGACGGTGGTGCCGCGAGCGGCGGCGCAGGCGCCCAAATCACGGGCTGTTTCGCATCGAGCGTCGTATTGATTGCGGCGGCTAGCCGCGATTCGCGCGGCCCGATAGATGCAATCGGGCGCGACAACACCGCTGACATGGGGCGATAGGCAGGGCTCTTAACTGCGAACAGCACCCCTACAAAGGCCACAGCAGATCCCTGCCTGCCCGCCACGGCGGGCACGCGGCAGGCGGGCCTCACACCGCTCGCGGACGGCGCGACCGGGTTCGGGATGACAATGAAATAATGTAAGGCGCGGCGGCGCGACAGAAGCGATCGCGGCGAGACAAGCCGGCAGACGGGGAATTTATTTCTGGAAGCGCGCGAGGTCAATAATCGCGCGATAGACTTTTCCGCGTCCCACGAGCAATTCACCCGCAAGAGCTTCGACTTCAAAGATCAGGAACCGGTCTTCGTTTCCGGCAAGCCGCGCGCGGGCCTGAACCAGCGTTCCCTGCGGCACAGCCTTCAAATGATCCACTTCGATGCGCGTCCCGACGCTGATGGATCCCTCGGGCAAGTGCGGACGGATGGCTTGCGACGCGGCGATCTCCATCAAGCCGATCATGGCGGGAGTCGAAAAAATCGCGGGCAGGCGCGGATCATACGCGGCGATGGTCCACTCGAAGGGGACTTCGCGTTCGACGATGGCGGCGAGGCCGAGCGAAAGCGAATGAGGAAGCGAATGAGATGTTTTCGGCTTTCGCGAAGCGCGAGCTGGCCTTTTCGGAGCTGACTTTTTGGCGCTGGGTTTTCGGCTGGGCGCGCGGCGCTTCGAGGATTGGCGTTTCATGACGTGACTTTTTCGCTGGCCTCGCCGGAATGCGGCACGCGGAGAATGTCGCGAGCGACCTCGGTGATGGTGGCGCCGAACTGCGTCCAGAGGCGCTTGCGAAGGCTGCGATAATCCTGCGCGCCGCTGAACAAATCGCGAAGCAGATCGCGGAAGGTCGCGCTGCGCTGCGCGAATTGCACCATGCGCGTGGTGACGGCGCCGCCGAGAAAACTTCCGCGGAAAACGCGACGGACGAGGCTCGTGGCGATTTCGAGGTCGGCGACGAATTCGGCGCGCAGGCGTGCGGGATAGCTTTCCGGCCGGTCCTGGATGAGCGATTCGGCGAGCAAATCGCCGGAGCGCAGGGCGTAAAAAAGGCCTTCGCCGGTGATGGGATCGACGCAGGCGGCAGCGTCGCCTGCCAGCGCCCAGTTGCGGCCAGTGATTTTGCGATGGCGCAACGTGGCGAGGCGCGGCGAAGGCAACACGTGGCTGTAAAAACGCGCGCCGGCCGTGGCGATTTTTTCTTCGCGCGCGAAATCGTCAAGCAGCTTGCGCAGAGTTTGCGTAGCGTATTGCGCCATTTTGGCGCAAATGCCGACGGAAAGATGATCGGCGCGCGGGAATGACCAGATGTAGCCATTCATGCGATCGAGGAATTTGATTTTCACGACTTGCTCTTCGGCGGGAACGAAATAGCCGAGCGTGACTTCGAGGTCTTCGGCGCGGAGAGGAGTCGTGCCGGGGAGCAATTGATTGCGCGCGCCGGTGGCGAGGACGGCGAAATCGGCGGCGTGCTCGCGTCCGGCGGCGGTGAGCGTGACGCCGGTGCCGTTGGTGTCGAGCGCGGTGACGCGGGCGTGGATTGTTTCGCAACCGGCGGCCGCAGCGCGGTCGAGAAGCAGGCCGTTGAGCACAGCGCGAGAATAAATCACGAGCGGGCGCGACATTTCGAAGCGCGTGCGATGGCCTTGCGAGGAAATCAGCTCGGCGGTGAAGATTTCTTTCTTGGTCTGCGGGCCGCTGAGGAGGAAGGGATATTTTTCGATGGCCTTGTGCGTCAGGCCGCCGCCGCAGGGCTTTTCCCAGGCCAGATGCTCATCGAAGAGCGTGACGCGGAATCCGGCGCTGGCCAGTTTTTCGCCGCAGAGCGCCCCGGCGGGGCCTCCGCCTATCACCGCAATCTGTTTCATTTCTCTGCTTTAACCAACCTGAAGGGGCGAACCAAGTCCAAGGAGACAAGTATAACATCGAATTCGATGGTTCCGAGAAATTCGCGGCGGGCAGCAACAAATGTTTCGCGGGGACGTGATAAAATCGAGGCGTTAGGGAATACGCGGCAGTTCGCGGGGAATCGTTGGGCAGAGTAGTTACGCAGGATGAGTTGATGAGCAGAGTGGCCGAGGCGAAGGCC
>JASHRL010000295.1 GCA_030037355.1 Candidatus Acidiferrales bacterium
AGGGCCGGCGCATCGAAATAATCGGCCGCAGCGTTATACGTAGAAGTTACGCGCACTTTCGCGTCGTTCCTCGTTTCCGGTTGCATCTAAACGCTCTCTCGCAGGGACGGGTGAGAACAAAGCCTATCATAAGGCGGAACAGCGGTCTTTTCGCGAACAGGCTTCAGCAAGGCCGCTATGTCCTCACTTCGTAATAAACGGTATAAACTTGCCTCTATTGCTGTAGAATGGATTTAAGAGGTAAGATTATACCCATGGCCGATAGTTCTTTTAAGACTCCACGGGAACTCCAGATCGAGCTAGGGAAACGAATCCGCGCACTCCGGCTGGAACGCAATCTAGACCAACGGGCGACAGCAGAAAAGGCAGGTATTGCCGAAAAGTCGCTGCGAAATCTCGAAGCTGGACGCGGGTCCTCGGTTGAGACGCTTATGCGAACACTCAAAGCCCTCAACTTCCTCGAGGGAATAGAGCTGCTAGCCCCGAAGCCGTCTGTTAATCCACTCGCACTGCTTAAAACCGCAAAGCCGCGTCAGCGCGTACGACATAGCCGCGCAAGGAAAGCGCGGTGAGCGTCCCCGTCATTGAAGTCGTCATTTGGGGTTCTCGCGTTGGCGCGCTTGCGCCCGATCCGATGCTTGGAGTCTACGCCTTCGCATACCAACCGTCATGGCGCGGCAAAGCGATTGAACTGGCGCCTCTGATGATGCCTGTCGCTAACGGACGAGATGCGTTCGTCTTCCCGAATTTACCGAGTGCCACCTTTAACGGCTTGCCCGGGATGGTGGCTGACGCCCTCCCCGACGATTTCGGAAACGCGCTAATCGATGCTTGGATGGCCGAGCATGGAATCCCCAAAAATGCAGTGACTACTCTCGATCGACTGGCCTATATGGGAAAGCGCGGAACTGGGGCGCTTGAATTCCGGCCAGCGCGTGGCTCACAAAGAGAAAGTTCTGCGCCTCTCAAGATGAAGACCTTGGTCGAGGAGGCACGAAAGTCGGTCTCGGGAAATATCGGGATAGACGCACATGCGAAGGCGGCGCTAGCGAACATGATTAGGGTAGGGATTTCTGCGGGCGGGGCCCGCGCGAAAGCGGTTATCGCATGGAATCCGAAGACAAATGAAATCCGCAGCGGCCAGTTCGATGCGGCGCCAGGATTTGAGCATTGGATTCTGAAATTCGATGGGGTTGGTCAGTACCCGGAACTCGGAGCGGGGGAAGATTACGGCCGCATCGAATATGCCTATTACAAAATGGCGACCGCCGCTGGGATTCGGATGGCGGAATCTCGCTTGCTTGAGGAAAATGGCCGGGCCCATTTCATGACTAAGCGCTTCGATCGGGAACTAACGAAAGGCCGAACAATCAAGCATCATATGCAAAGCCTCTGTGCCGTAAGTCATCTGGACTTCAAGCAGCGGGCGACCCATTCGTATGCCCAATTGTTCATAACCGCTGCACAGTTGGGACTAGGGGACGTAGCGACAGACGAAGTTTTTCGACGGATGGCCTTCAATGTTATGGCCAGAAATTGCGACGATCACACGAAGAATTTCTCCTTCATTCTGAAGGAGGGCCACGCGTGGGAATTGTCTCCGGCCTACGACGTGACGCATGCTTACAATCCAAAAGGTGAATGGACTTATCAGCACCTGATGAGTGTTAACGGAAAGTTTGACGACATCACACGTGAGGATCTGCTCGTGGAAGCTGACCGTTTTGGAGTGCGCCGTGCAAAGGACCAGTTAGCAGCGGTGCGAGAGGCTCTTGACAATTGGAGCAATTACGCAAGGGAATCGAAGCTCAAAACCAGCGCCATGGATAGAGTGTCCAAGGATTTTCGTTTGTTGTGAGTGCGAAGTTGCTTGACCAAGTGAGACCATATCTCTGACGAATCACCGGACGTTGGCACCGTATACGACGTGTTTTGTTGGCTCGCTCTATGAGGTGAGCATCACGTTTGAAACCCCTTTGTCCGGCATAAGCATGAAGCCTGCGCGAACGTTCGGCCCCGCTGCTTACTCAGGCTAGGGTACGACTCGGCGGGAACACTGGGCACCCCGACGATTTGTGGCGCTATGAACCCTAAGACGGCAGCCAGTGCGCATCGCGTCCTGGCGATAGCATGCGAAACCGCAGACTTCCGGACATGCGAGGGTCGGCCTGGCAGCGTGCGGACTCTTCCATCTTGTACTCCCACTGAACCCGCTTCGTCAAAACGCCAAAGTCCTGTTTTATCGATGTTTGATGAAGTCGCCGGTATGCAATTCCGCGATAGCCTGTCGCAGCTGTTCCTGCGTGTTCATCACGATCGGTCCATACCATGCAACTGGCTCTTCAATCGGCTTGCCCGAGACGAGTAGAAATCGAATCCCCGCCTCGCCCGCTTGCACCGTGATCTCGTCCCCGCGATCGAAAAGCACAAGCGAGTGATTTTTCGCCTCGTACACCGGCGGCGCATTCGGATCGACCACTTTGTCGGTCAACACCGCGCGTGTATCGGACGCATCGCGAAACGTGCCCGAGCCCGAAAACACATACGCGAACGCATTGCGCGCCGTCTCGATCTTCAACTGCTTTTTCTTTCCCGCCGGCACAAACACGTCGAGATAACTCGGATCCGCCGCGACTCCTTCGACTGGCCCTCTCTTGCCCCAGAAATCGCCGCAAATGACGCGCACCGTCGTGCCATCGTCATCCGTCACTTCCGGGATCGCATTCGACGGTATGTCCTGATACCTCGGGTCGGTCATTTTCAATGACGCGGGCAGATTGGCCCACAACTGAAATCCGTGCATGCGCCCTTGCGAATCGCCCTTGGGCATCTCCTGATGCAAAATCCCGCTGCCGGCGGTCATCCATTGGACGTCTCCCGCAGTCATCTTGCCTTTGTTGCCCAAACTATCTCCATGCTCGACCGATCCGGCCAGCACATACGTGATCGTCTCGATTCCGCGGTGCGGATGCCACGGAAATCCAGCCAAATAGTCCTCTGGATTTTCGTTGCGAAAATCGTCGAGCAGCAGAAAAGGATCGAAATCCTTTGTTTGCCCGAACCCAAAGGCGCGTTGCAGTTTCACGCCCGCACCCTCGATGGTCGGTTTTGTTTCGATTATCTTCTTCACTGGACGAAGCGACATAGCACTCTCCTTCTGCGCAAACATCGCATGCAGATTCCAAACTGTTGGCTCGAATCAAAGCTATGGGCTGCGACTTGCGGCGCAACAGCTGTGCGCGTGACCCTTCTGCTTCCAGTAGTCATTGGATGCGCTTCGACGATATTCGTCGCAACACGCATTTAACCCGAAAACTACGCCCCCGGAAGAGAAAATACAAATTCACCAAGTCGTGCATCCGCATCACTTACAGAATTCGCACCATTGCGGAATCTGCCATCTGAGCCACATTCCCCTCTCCGAAAAAGTGAGTGCGCCGAGCCAGCGTAGTTCTTTGCAGTAAAAAAGTTCACCGCGAGCGGATTACATGCCGCGGGTGTCGTCCAAATCGGCTGTTTCCCGCTCGAAGTGCTGTCCGGTGAGGCCCTACGACGTGTCGTTCGAGCTCTCCACAGGAGCGGGAGCAGACTCCATAAGAAACTGCACAATGTCTTTTGAAAATAGCAGGTCCAGGCTCCAGTCTAGAGCGACGCGAATTTTCTTTTCAATCCGGGGTAATTTGCTGAGATAAATTGTTCGCCAGAGCCACCAGGCAACGAAGCCAGAGAACTGAACTCCTAAAATGTTGGCGACGGCGGCTCGCTTTCCGATCGTCGCGAGCTGGCCCAGCGTCGCGAAAGAGAACGGTTTTCTCTTTTGTGAGCGGATCTCGGCGGCAATGTTGTGGCCGAGGATTTTTCCTTGGCGGAGGGCGTGTTGTGCCGTGGGCGGGCTAGCTCTGCCGGTGGATGCGTCGGGGACAGCTGCGCAGTCACCGAGCGCCCAAACTCCAGGCCATCCGACAACCTCCAGGAACGGATTTACGACGATCCTGCCGCGCGCTTTCTCGCAAGGGAGATCCTTCACAATCGAGCACGGCGCTGTTCCCGCTGCCCAAACCAGCGTGTTGGTTTCGAGCTCTGTACCATTGCTCAACTCGATGCCACGGTCCGATACCGAGGTCACCTTCGTCTTGAGGCGGATTTCAACTCCGCGAGCAGCCAGCTTTTTCTCGGCGTAAGCGCCGAGGTCGCCGCCGAGTTCGGGAAGAATCATCGCGCCAGCGTGCACTAACACTACGCGCAGCATCTCTTCTCTCAAATGCGAATAAGAAGGCAGCACATCGCGCACAAAGTCATTTATGCCCGCTACGGTTTCCACACCGGCGAATCCGCCTCCCGCCACCACAAAGGTCAGCAGCCGATTTTTTCCGGTGACGCATTCGCTGTCGGCTTCCTCCAGTTGCGCGATGACGTGATTTCGGAGTCTGATCGCATCACCGAGCGACTTTATGGTCAAAGCGCGCGCTTCCAGACCGGGCAGCTCATAAAGATTCGTTCTCGATCCCAGGCCTATGACCAGGTGATCCCAGGCCAGTGTATGTTCGTGATGGTCGAAGCCGTGGGATGCGACGACTTCCTTTCGAGGCAGGTTGATGGATTTTATCTCGCCGATAAAAACTTGTGCCCGCCGGAGCATTCTGCGGATTGGATTCACGATGGTGGTGAGTTCGAGGTCGCTGGTTGCCACTTCGTGCAGCATGGGAGTGAAGAGAAAGAAATTCTCCCGGCTGACCAATGTGATTTCTACATTGGGATGGCCAGCGAGCCGTTTTTCAAGCTCTCTTGCTGTCGAAACACCGGCAAAGCCCCCGCCGAGAATCACAATTCGCTTCTTGGAAGCAGTGCTCATGTCTTGCATACTTTCTGTTTCTGCACGGCGCAGCGAGCTGCCGAGACCTGTCTCTGGAGCGCTAATCCGCGCGTTCACGCTGACGTGCCGGCTGCATCCGATCGCGTCGCCTACTTTTGCAAAAGCGTCTGATTGGGGACTAACGGCGCGGTTCCGAAATTGAAACTGAAACGCTTGCACCATACGGAAACCGCGCGGTACTTCGACAGGTTCATCTCGGGCGCGAGCATGTAGTTTTGATCTCCAATATTGCCCTTCATCGGACCCAGATCGACGAACCCGGCTTTCATCACGGTGTCGTTGTCTTTTGCGTCGCTGGCGGCCACCATATAAATGTGCACGTCGGGACCATTCGAGGTTCTAAAGTTTGTGAAGCGGAGCATTCTGCTTCCGTTCGGAAGTTCATAAATCGTCGCCGTGCCTGACGTCGGGTGCAAAACAGAATGAAATGTTCCCGACGCGAGAGTCTCTTTCGGTGAGTTTCCTTCCACCGTCGGAAAACTCTGGTGAACAGTTTTATTGATGAATAACCGCTCCGGACGAAATTCATACCAGCCTACAAACAAGGCGATTGCGACAATCGCTATCGGAATGGCGATCTTCAACTTCATGTTTTGTATCTCCTTCCAATCGAGCGCCGTCGGCTAGATTCCGTCGTAGTGCGAGTATCCGCGCTCGGCCCAGTAGTCATTTGGCTGGTCCGCGGTGTATGTGATCTTGGTGACTGCCTTGACGTTTTTCAATCCGAGCTTTACCGGCACGAGGAGCCGGAGCGGCGCGCCATGGTCAACGGTCAAGGATTGGCCGTTGAAATGCGTCGCCAGCAAAGTCTGCGGATGACGAGCCGTGGCCAGATCCAGCGAAGCGTAGTACGGATCGGGATTCCCGTCCTCATCGAGATTCAGCGACGAATTAACGCTGGCCCATCTAGCCTGCGAAACCGGCGGATACGCTTGCAGCAAATCCGCGAATTTGAGGCCCGACCACCAAGCGATCGCGCTCCAGCCTTCCACACAAACCAGTCGTGTGATCTGTTCGTGCAACTGGAAGCGCGCCAGAAGAGTGTGGAGATCCAAGGAGAGAGTCAGGCCGGAAGCGAGCCCCTCAAGTTGTAGCCGCCAACCCGGAATGTAACTGGGATCAGGCGTGAGTCCCTCGTAGTTGTTCCGGAGGGGTGTGATTTGCGATTTGCTATACGTCGCCACTGTGCGGTTTGGCGAGTAAAGAGCCTCGGCCACGTCGTCATCGAAGCTCAACGCGTGGTTCAGAAACCGTTCTTTTCGCGGCGTATCGAGATTTGCATGAACGCCAAGTCGATCGAGGGTGTCTTGCGGCAGCAGGTAACCAAACCCTGCCAACGCGCCCAACGAGCCCGCCCCGAATATGAGCAGATCGCGGCGCGTCAAGCGGCGCAGGGCGCGAGGGGCAGCTTCGAAAATTTTGGGAGTTTGTTCTTCGAAGAACCGGCCGGCTTTCGGCAGCGGGCGCGGCCGCTTGTCGGCCGACGGGAGCTCTTCAGGCTTTTGCTTAGCCTGGCTGTCGTTTTCATCAGCGCTCATTTTCGAAACCCTCCGATCCGTGGACCCTTGCCGACCAGCCAGCGATCATGCTGCGCAATGTGTCCCAGCCATCGGTCAGAACGAGGACTACATGCGGCACGACAAACAGGATGAATAGCCACATGAGCCAGAAATGCCACATGCGCGCCGCGTTGTACCCGCCGAATATCGCCGCGAGCCAATGGAGTTGCATCGGCTTATGAATGGACCAGCCCGTAGCGATCGAGAGGCACGCAGCGACAGGCATAGAAAAATATGCGACCCGCTGTAGCGCGTTGTATTTCGTTGTGAAGCGCGGGTGCAACCAGGTGCGGCGCAGCAACACCGCGAATGGTTTGCCGATGTAGTACAACTGCATCTTCGCTGCATCGCGCAAATCGGTGAGGCGAGGAAGCAGAGCGCGCCAGTCGCCGCTCAGCGCGAGGCCAAGGATATAGACAAGACCGTTGAGCATGAACAGATAGGCGAAGAACCAATGCACTCGCAGCGCGTTTGCAAGCAAGTAGGGACCAAGGCTCATGTGGTTGTAAATCCAGTCGGGAGGGCTGCTGTAGTGATGCAGTCCGGGAACATGAGCACAAATCCAAGTCCCAATGTCCGCGACGTAGTCGACATTTCCTGTGCTCGGATCGGGATTGTGTTGGTAGACCGGCGAAGCCCAGTAAATGGACATGCCGCTCAAAATGAGGCCCAGAAGAATGGGTACGTTCAGCCAGTGGCTCCAGCGGACTAGCAGGTGGTGCTTGCGAATGATCGCCGTGCTCGGTTTTTGGGCTGGCGCGCTCGCTGCCGCTGGCGAATCGTTTCTCGGCGTCGGATGCATCATGGATGCTGATGTGCTCGGCTCAGTCATGCACTATTTCGCCTCATTTGGTCTTAGAGAGCTCCGGCTAGCGGCCGAAGCTCGACCGACGATGTGAGTTGAATGGCTTTATGCAGCGTTCGGTAAAGAGGGCAGTGCATCTCGTAGATTGAATGCGTTCTCTCAACGGTTTCCCGGCTGCCCTCCCGTGCGACCAAACGCATCGCCACGTTGATCCGCCGGATAACCAATACGCCCTCTTCGGTTTCGACCTCACCGGTAACTTCGGCTGTCAGCTTCCCGCCGCTGGCATCGACTCCACGCGCTTCCAGCGCGCCTCCAAATGTGCCCACCATTCAACCGGCGGTCGCCGCGATCAGATAATCTATGGTCGAGCTGTGCGACTCCTGCAACTTCGCGGGGTCGACCTTGTAGTGCTCGGCAATCGCTCCATGCACGCTGAAAACTACGGGCTGCGATTCTCCGGGCAAATGTGCGATTCGAAGAGGCCCCTGGCGGCGTTCGATTGTGGATTTTGAGACATAAACCACGTCGCTCATTCC
>JASHRL010000296.1 GCA_030037355.1 Candidatus Acidiferrales bacterium
TAACGCTTGCCGCCTGCTACATCCCCGCCCGCCGCGCCATGAAAGTCGATCCCATGGTCGCCCTCCGCTACGAATAGCGCCCCGCAACCCAATTCCACCCCGCGCTCCCCACTCGATTTTGTCTGCTCCTTCCGCTAAGATGGATCTTTTTCAGATTGCGAAAGGAGCCGCTCTGCGCATGGCGGCCGATTCCAAACCGCGCGTTCGCTTCGCTCCGTCGCCCACGGGCTATCTTCACGTCGGCGGCGCGCGCACCGCGCTTTTCAATTGGCTTTTCGCGCGCCACGAAGGCGGCACGTTCATCCTGCGCGTGGAAGATACCGACGTCGAGCGCAACAAGCCCGAGCTCGTCGACGGAATTCTCGACGGCCTTCGCTGGCTCGGCGTCCAGTGGGACGAAGGCCCTTATTTCCAATCGCAGCGCATGGATCTCTATCGCGCCGCAGCGGAACGCCTGGTCGCCAGCGGCTCCGCCTTCGCGTGCTATTGCAAAGCCATCCAGTACGCAGGCGCCGATGCCGTTGTCGAAGGCGAAGAAGGAGCGGAAAAAGCCGCGCGTACGCCGCCGTGTCCTTGCCGCGATATGGCGCCCGCCGAACGCCAGGAGAAAGAGCGTCAGGGCCTTCCGCGCGCCATTCGTTTTGCGACGCCGCGCACCGGCGTGACGCGTTTCGAGGACGCCGTCTTCGGCCCGCGCGAAGTGCAGAACGCCGAAATCGAAGATTTCGTCCTCCTGCGTTCTTCCGGCGTGCCCACGTATCAGCTCGGCGCTGTCGTTGACGACATCGACATGCGCATCACGCACATCATTCGCGGCGCCGATCATCTCTCGAACACGCCGAAGCAGGCTTTGCTCTACGCCGCGCTCGGCGCGCCCGCGCCGATTTTCGCGCACGTGCCGCTGATTCTCGGCGCCGACCGCACGCGCCTTTCCAAGCGCCACGGCGCCACGAGTGTTGGGTCCTACTCCGAGGAAGGTTTTTTGCCCGAAGCCTTCCGCAATTTCCTCGCGTTGCTCGGATGGTCCACCGGCTCCGACGAGGAATTCCTGCGCACCTCCGAACTCATCGCGCGCTTCACGCTTTCCGGCATCAGCCGCACCAACGCGATTTTCGACCGCCCTAAGCTCGAATGGTTCAACTCGCAGTATCTCCAGAAACTTCCGCTCGAAGAGCTTCTGCCTTACGTGAAAGCGGAATTGCAGCGCGCTGGCCTCTGGCGCGACGCCTGGGACGCCGCCGAGCGCGAATGGTTCGCGCACACCGTCGACTTGCTCCGCCCGCGCACGCGCCTGCTTCCCGATTTCGCCACGTGGGCTCGCGCCTTTTTTTCCGACGATTTCGATTACGACGCCGAAGCCCGCGCAAAATTCTGGAAAGACCACAAGCTCCCCGATTTGCTCGGGAAATTAGCTGCCGCGCTCGACGCCCTCGCCGATTGGAATCACGACGCCTGCGACCACGCTCTCCGCGCGCTCGCCGAAGCCGAAGGCGTCAAGGCCGGTCTGCTCATCAACGCCACGCGCGTCGCCATCGTCGGCCGCGCCGTCGCGCCGCCGCTCTTCGAGACCATGGTCGTCCTCGGCAAAGACCGCGTCGTCTCGCGTCTTCGCCGCGCCCTTCCGCACGTCGCCGCGCCGTAGCGCGCATTTCGCTCAGTTTTATTGAATCTTCTGTGTGCTTGGATTTTCCGCGTGCGAGGAAAAATCTACTTCGCGCCGCTGGCTGGTTTGCCGCTGAAAATCTGCGGCGACATCTGCCGCGCCTTCGTCCCCGCCGGAGCCACGTCAATCCTCGCAGTCACCGGAATCCGCACCGGCGGCAGGCACGAATCCTCGTTGCACGCCTGATATTGCAGCGTGAAGGGCAAGCTCATCGCGCCGAGCGCCGCGTTGGCCGCAACGGAAAATTTCGCGCGAATCGTGAACGTCCCCGTATAAACCGAAAGCGGCTTGTCCGAAAACGAGAGTTTCTTGTCGATTCCCGGCGGATAAATCGTCTCGACATCCTTGATGCCCGCGGGCGGCTTCGGCGTCAGCTCCGTCGGAATCAAATAATCTTCCGACGGCTTGTGCGAATTCATGTGAAATCCCGGCAGGACGTGCACCACCGCCGCGACTTCGAACGTGCTCCCGCGCGGCACCGGTTCGAGCGAAACGTACAGGTCCGCCTTCGCCACTTTTCCCGGAGCCGGCAAGTTTTGTGCACGCGTCGTGCGAACGCATCCCAGCATCAGCAAACAGGCAAGCGCCGCCGCCGATGCCATCCGGCCCATCCAGCCGTTCCGAATCGCTCGCATCCTCACACCATCACCGAAGCGCCCAGTTGCTGGCTCAAAATCCGGCTCATCACTTGATCCAGCGTTTCGCCGGTCTTCTCCAGCACAAAGGCGTCCTTCTCTTCCGACCACCCCAGCTTGAAGCTCGTCGTCAGTGCCGAAATCCAGATCTGCCGCACCGGCGAATTCGGGCTGATGACGAATCGCGTTTCATCCGCGTCGCCGAATTGGATTTCGATCTTCCCGCTCCCGCCTTCAACTTCGAAATCGTGCTCGTCGCCAAGTTCCGCGAGCCGGTCTGCCAGGCTCTCGAATACATCTTCGCATTTTTTCTGGAACTCTCGCTCGTCCATAAATGCTCGAAAGTCTCGCGGGAATCTTCGCCCGTCCTGGCGAAAAATTCTTACGAATGCAGCTTCAGTTGCTCTTCAATAATCCCCTGCAATTCGTCGCGGTCCACTTCTCCGATGATCCGCTTCACCATTTTGCCGTCACGCGAAATCACGATCGTCGTCGGCAATCCGATGATTCCGCCGAATTTTGCCGCCAAATCGTAATTCCCGATGATGATCGGATAGCTCATCGCCACTTCCTGCCCGTTGACGTTGAATCGCTTGCTTTCCACGAACGGGTCCACGACCTGCTTACCGGTGTCGTCCATCGCCACGCCCAGAATCGTGAATCCCTGGTCTGCATATTTCTGCTGGAACCCGATCATCCACGGAATTTCTTCCTGGCACGGCGCGCAGTAGGTCGCCCAAAAATTCACCAGCACGACTTTGCCTTTCAGGCTTGCCAGCGGCAAATCCGCCCCATCCAGCTTCTGAAACGTGACGTCCGGCTCGCTCGGTTTGTTGGCGTTCGGATTCGCCATCGCGCTGCCCGTGCTCACCGATGCCGCTCCATTGCATCCCGCGAATCCCAGCGACATCACTGCCAGCATTCCCGCCGTCAATACTCCTGCCATGCGATTCATTGCCATGCTCCCTTTACATCGAAAAACGGTTCAGAAAACTCAGTTTACCCGAAAGCCACGTCAGCCGGTTCATAAAAATCAGCGCGCCCACCGCAAGCAACAGCACGCCGCTGAACACTTCCACCCAATGAATGTGACGCCGGAAGCGCTGATAGAATTTCAAAAATTGCCCAATCCCGATCGCCGTCAGCAAGAAGGGAACGGCCAGTCCCGCCGAATACGCCGTCAGCAGCAGCACGCCGCGCATCACCGTGCCCTGCGTCGCCGCCAGCGTCAGCACCGTCGCCAGAATCGGCCCGATGCACGGCGTCCAGCCGAACGCAAACGCGAAGCCCATCAGAAATCCGCTCACCGCGCCCGGCTGCCCGCCCATATTGCGAAAATGCGCATCGCGATTCAGCCAGCGTGTCATCGCCGGGCCCAGGAGAAAAATCAGCGATAGCGCGAAGAGATGCACCGGCCGGAAGCCGCTCGCATTCGTGTTCATCCACAGCGCCATTGCGATTCCCGCCGCGACAATCACCGCGCCGATGATCAGTCCTGCGCGAATCGAAATCTTCCCGAGCCAGCCAATCAAGTGCAGTCCAAAGAGCAGAATCAGCGCTCCGGCCAGCGGCGCGAGTTCCGTCCTGTGCTCCTGCAAAAACGTCCCTACGGCGCTCGCCGAAGCGCCGAAGCCGATGAACACCAGCGAAAATCCGATCACAAACGCAATCGCCGCCACGAGCGTCGCGCCGCGCGAATTCTTGCCCTGCTGCAGTTGGTCCACGCCGACGCCGGAAAGCATCGACACGTACCCTGGCACGAGCGGCAAGACGCACGGCGACAGGAACGAGACGATCCCCGCCAAAAGAGCCGCAAATACGCCAACTTTCATCTTTCTTACCTACGCTTTCCGTCGCGCCATCGGATGCGTCCCACTTCGATCCTGCCCGCTCAGCGCCTGATCAATTTTCGCATACCGCCCCTGAATCCGCACGTTTCGGAGTGAGGCAATGGTGGGTCAGTTTGAATTTTCTGGATCGTGACACAAAAAAGGGCCTCCCAGGTCGAGGGCTAGTCGAGCCTGGGGGATCGGACTCAAAATTCAAACTGACCACTACCGGAGATGGAATTCCATTTATTTGAATTCCGGATGCCGATTGTGCCATTCCGTCGCCTGCTCGTAAGCGGCGGCAATGCTCAATAATTTCGCTTCTCCCCACTCCGGCCCGTGCAGCGACATCCCCATCGGCAATCCGCTTCGCGTGAATCCGCACGGCACAGCAATCGCAGGAAATCCCGTGAAATTCGCCGGACGGCTCACGCCAACCAGCAACCCGCGAACCGATTGCGATTCGCCATTGACTCTCACGCTGTCTTCGCCGATGCCCGGCGCGGGAATCGGCGTGGCCGGCGCCACGATGGCGTCCACGCGCTCGAATGCCGCGCGAAAATCTCCCCGCAGTTTTTCCCGCGCCTGCTGCCCCTTCAAGTAATCCACCGCTCGCACCGCGCTCCCCAATTCCAGCCGCTTCCGCACGTCCTCTCCGTAATCGGCGGCGTGCGCCGGAAAATATCCCTGGCTCTCGTGATATTCCAGCGCCTCAGCCAGCGCGATTTGCGTGCTCGGCTCGCCCGATTCCTTCACGTGCAGCAGCGAAACTTCTTCGACGCGCGCGCCAAGCTTCTTGAAAACCTTCATCGCCTCTTCAATCGCCTTCGTAATCTCCGCGTCCGCGCGTTCGAAAAAATACTCCCGCGGCCATCCCAGCCGCAATCGTCCTCGCTTCTTCCGTCCGCCGCGCGCCGCGCGATAAAACGTTCCCGGAGCCTCTTCGCATCTCCCGATGACGTCGAGCATGATCGCCACGTCCGCGACGGTCCGCGCAATCGGCCCCGCGTGATCGAGCGTCACCGCTAGCGGCACGATCCCTTCCAGGCTCACGCGTCCAAAGGTTGGCTTCAGCCCCACAATCCCGCACAGCGCCGAAGGAATCCGAATCGATCCGCCCGTGTCTGTCCCTACCGCCGCAAACCCGATTCCCGCCGCCACCGCCGCCGCGGAGCCGCCTGTCGATCCGCCGGGAATGCAGTTCGTATCCCACGGATTCCGCGCCGGGCCATAATGCGGATTCTCCGTCGTGATTCCGTACGCGAATTCGTGCAGGTTCGTTTTTCCCAGCAGCACGGCGCCCGCCTGCGAGAGCTGCGCCGCGACGCGCGCATCCGCGGGCGGCGTGAA
>JASHRL010000297.1 GCA_030037355.1 Candidatus Acidiferrales bacterium
GCGCGGCGGGCGATGCGGGTGGATCCGATGGTTGCGCTGCGATACGAGTAGGCCTCGACTATTCTGGTTCTGCAGGTGGTCACCATCGTCGGTCATTTTGTCATGTGGGATTCCTTCGTGACTGCTTGTTTATCACCCCATGCCGCGTTGACTTGGTTTGAGGCGCACCCTAAGATGACTGCATGGCGGATTCGCAATCTCTCATCGGCGCGACAATCAATCATTACAAAATCGTTGAAAAACTGGGCGGCGGCGGCATGGGCGTCGTCTACAAGGCCGAGGACACGAAGCTCGGCCGGTTTGTCGCGCTGAAATTTCTGCCGGATGACCTGGCCGGCGACCGGCAGGCGCTCGAACGATTTCAGCGCGAGGCGCGCACGGCCTCGGCGCTCGACCACCCCAACATTTGCACGATTTACGAAATCGGCGAGCACCAAGGGAAACTTTTCATCGCCATGCAGTGCCTGGAGGGCCAGACGCTGCGCAGCCGCATTGGCGGGCGGCCCTTGCCTCTGGACATTGTGCTGGAGCTGGGGACAGAAATCGCAGACGCCCTGGATGCGGCGCATGCGAAAGGCATCGTCCACCGCGACATCAAGCCCGCGAATATTTTCATCACGGACCGCGGGCACGCGAAGATCTTGGATTTTGGGCTGGCGAAGCTGACAGTGGCCGCGAGTTCTCCGAGCGACGACACGTCGGACTCGGCGACTGCCGGTGTGGATTTGCAACTCACGAGTCCCGGGACTGCGGTGGGAACGGTCGCGTATATGTCGCCGGAACAGGTGCGCGGCGAAACGCTTGACGCGCGCACCGACCTCTTTGCGTTTGGTCTGGTGCTCTACGAAATGGCGACGGGCCGGCAGGCGTTTTCCGGCAACACGACGGGCGTGATTCAGGAAGCGATTCTGAATCGCGATCCCATGCCGGCCAGCCGATTGAATCCAGATGTGCCGGAGAAGCTCGAAGAGATCATCGATAAAGCGCTGGAGAAGGACCGCAACTTGCGGTACCAGCATGCGTCGGAGATGCGTGCGGATCTCGCGCGGCTCAAACGCGACACGGATTCCGGCCGCACGTCGGCGCGAATGGCGCGAACGGGAGCGATCGAATCTGGAACGTCTTCGAGCGCATCGCAATCGGGCCGGTCGCGCGTCAGTTCGGAATTCACAGAGGCGACTGGCGTGGCTGCCGCGGCTGCGACGCAGGCTTCGGGGTCGGCGCCGTCGGTTGGTGCCGTTGCCGCAAAACGCTGGCCGCTTTACGGGTTCATCGGCCTGATTGTTCTTATCGCGATTGCCGCCGGAGGATATTTCTACACGCATCGCAAGCCAATGCTAACGATGAAGGATTCGATCGTGCTTGCCGATTTCGTGAACACCACCGGAGATGCGGTTTTCGATGGTTCGCTGCGGGAGGCGCTGGCGGCGGAACTGGCGGAGTCGCCGTACTTGAACGTCGTCTCCGATTCCTCGGTTCAACAGACGCTGCATTTCATGGAGCAGCAGCCCAACGCACGACTGACGCCCGATCTGGCGCAGCAGGTTTGCCAGCGGGACGGCAGCCGCGCGGTGCTGGACGGAACGATCGCGGGAATCGGCGACCAGTATGCGCTGACTTTGGCGGCCTTGAATTGCGAGACGGGCACGTCACTGGCCAGCGTCGAGGCCAATGCGAATGGGAAAAACAGTGTATTGCCGGCGCTTGGACAACTGGCGTCGAAGATGCGTTCGAAACTCGGGGAATCGCTGGCGACGATTCAGAAATTCGATGTTCCAGTCGAGATGGCGACGACGAGTTCTCTCGATGCCTTGAAGGCTTACTCCCTTGGACGCAAAGACCTGGATATGGGCTATAACACATCGGCTGTTCCGCCGCTGCAGCAAGCGGTCAGTTTGGACCCGAATTTTGCAATGGCCTATGCGACGCTCGCCACCGTTTATTCCAATATAAACAATGGGAACAGCAACTCGCAAACGATGGACAACATGAAAAAAGCTTTTGCGTTGCGCGACCGGGTCAGCGAACGCGAAAGGCTTTACATTGATTCTCATTATTATGAGTTTGCGGAAGACGATCTTGGCAAAGCGGAACAGACCTACCTACTTTGGGAGCAGACCTATCCCCGTGACGAAGTTCCGTGGATCAACCTTGGGAACGTCTACCGTCAGATGGGAAGAGGTGAAGGCGCAATTCAACAGGAGTCGATGGCAGTGGAGCTCAATCCGAGCGGCGTCATTGCGCTAAGCCAATTGACCAACGCTTACATCATGACGAGCCGATTCGATGAGGCGGAAGCAGTCGCGCAACGAGGCTTGGCGAAGACTCCCAAGAACCCGACGTATCATGCGCTGCGTTGGCAGATTGCGTTTCTGCGAGGAGATGCCGCCACGCAGAAGTCAGAGATGGACTGGCTTCACTCGAGTGATGTGTCGGCGGTCGGTGCGGACCGGCTGCAGAGTTTTGGGGATATGACTCTTGGGCGGCTGATTGAGGGAGAGAAGCTATTTGCGCAAGAAATTGCAGCGACCTCTTCAAAGAGCCAGGTGGGCAACATACTTGACTTTCAAGCGGGAGTAGAATGCGAGTACGGCGACACCACGGCAGGTCGCGCAGACGCACAAAAAGCCCTGACAGTGGGAGGCCCTGCGAGGGATTCATCCGTAGCGGGAGCATTTGCCATTTGTGGAGACGTTGCACGGAGCGAAACTAGCATAGCCGCTGTGGCCAAGGCGAGTCCGCAAGACTGGCTGCTGAACAACGTCAGCTTGCCGATCGTTCGTGCGATTGTAGCGCTGGATCGCAATGATCCGCAGCGGGCGCTGGCACTCTTGCAGCCAGAAGAGCCGTATCGTTTGGCGCCGGGAAGTGATTATCTGTATGTCTCTGGGCTAGCGAATTTGCAAGCGAAAAAAGGCAGCGAAGCCGCAGCGGACTTTCAGACTGTGCTCAATAATCCCGGTCTGTACTCGTTTGATCCGACCTACCCGCTCGCTTATGTGGGCCTGGCGCGGGCGAAAATGCTGGAAGGAGACACCGCGGGAGCACGGACGGCCTATCAGGATTTTTTTGCTTTTTGGAAAGATGCGGATCCCAATATTCCAATCCTGGTACAAACCAAGGCAGAGTACGCGAAGCTTCATTAGAATTTGGAGCGCGCGGCGAACGGGGAAAACGCGAAACCGCGGACACGCCCGGAGAATCAAAGTGATGGAAGGCCGGTTGGAAACCAGACGCGTGATCTTGGGCACGCAAGGTAGGGAAAGTCTTCCATCGGTGCGCGGAGAACGACCATGAAGCCGCCATTTCGCCGGGCAATCAGCCGCGGGCTGCGTTTCCGTTGTCCAGAATGCGGAGAGGGACGCGTTTTTTCCAGTTTCTTCAAAATGAACGACAATTGCTCGGTGTGTGGCCTCTCTTTTTATCCAGAATCGGGCTACTACGCGGGCGCGATGTACCTCGATTACATGATTTCCGCCGGAATTTTTCTGGCAATTTTTGTTCCTTCGCTTTTCCTGCCCACGTTCACGCGGCTCACGTACTTGCAGAAAGATCTCTTCTGGGTTCTTTTCGGAGCGGCGCTGTGCCTCGGCATGGCCAGACCTTCCTACAGCTTGTGGCTGGCGATTGATTTTTGGATTGCGCCGTGGAAAGCGGAGGCACGACCCAAAAAAGAGGATGATCGCCTCGAAGTTCCGCTCGTGAGCCTGACGATCCGCAGCGGAGACGAACACGATTCGCACGAGGATTCGCCGCGCTCTTCTGAAAATCTCTGAATACTGATCCCGCTGCCGCGCACGGAATTTTCTGTTTGCGGTTATTGGCTCGGCGGCTGCGGAATGCGCTTCTGTCCGCGCAATTCCTGATCCGTGAACTGAGTGTCGAGCTTCGCAAAGCCGGGGAAATTCCAGGAGCCGTATTTCTGCTGAATTTGCGGCAGCACTGCGTTCATTAGCTCATCGCCTGATTTGCCCTGTGCTTGCGCCTGCGCGATGAAGTTGCGCAAATCGCTCAAGTAGCCGCGAAAATCGCGGACATCCCGAACGTGGCCGACTTCGCCGTGGCCGGGCACGAATGTAGCGGTCGGATAATCCGCGATGAGTGTATCGAGCGAATTAATCCACGGCTTGGTGGATGCGTCGATGAGATTCGGCAGCGTGTGATCCCAGAACAAATCGCCGCAGAAGACGACGTTTGCCGCGGGATCGTAAACAACAGAATCGCCTCCTGTGTGTCCCGGAAGCGAGCGCACGATGAGCCTGCGCGCGCCGAGATAAATCTGCACGCCATCTTTGTAAGTTACGGATGGCAGGCCAAGCGACTCGACCATCTCCTTTTGCTCTGGCGTGATTTTCGCACCGAAGAATTTCAGGTTTTCGGTGTGTTCCCAGGCGCGCACGTTTTCCTGAGCCATTACCGTCGCGCCCGCAGCGGCGAAGATGTTGTTTCCGGCTACGTGGTCAATGTGGTAGTGCGTGTTGACGACAAAGCGGATGGGCAGCTTCGTTTTTGCGCGAATCTGATTCAGAAGTTCCTGTGCTGCCGGAGCGTGCTCAAACGTGTCAACAACTGCCACGCCATCATCGCCGACGACGAATCCGGCGTTGGCTCCGGCGCGCGCGGCTTTGGCATCAGGGTTGTCGATGGCCGCCCACGCGCCGTTGCCGAGGTCATGCAGAGTGAAGGGAGCTGGCGCGTCGGCCGTCACAGCTACGGAGAGCAACGCAAGAATTGGAATCAGCACTGCCAGAAGTTTCGTGCGCGCCGGCATTTCTGCCTCCTCAAAAAAATCGCGTGCGAAGATTTCGTCTATGCAACTTCGTCATGGAAGAGGCGCTTATTCTAGCTTGCTGCGCGAGTTTGGCCAATGGGATCGCAATTTTGGAGGCACATTGAGAACTCTGATGGGATAGTCTCGAAGACTCAGGGCAGCGGAGAGAAATAGCTCGAGCCGGCGCAGCCGCGGCAAAGAGTTCGGCCGGCGACAACAACTTCACGCTTGAAATTGATTCCCTCGCCACATTTTTCGCAGACGACGCGCGGCGCCTTGAAACCCGGCAAATCTTCTGCGCGCACCTCGACGCGCACAGCGCTTTTGTCAAATAGCTCCTCGTCTGAGAGAGCGCGGTAGGCCTTCTGCTGTGCGTGTTCTTTGTCGAGCTCTGGAAACATTTCCTGCGCGCGGGCTTTCGAATCCTCTCGAGCCACGATTCTCGCGCCGCGGCCGGTTTGCAAATCAACGAACGTCGCGGCCATCTTTCCCCAGTCGAGGAATTTCAAACTGCGCTTGCCGAGGCGGCAGCCTGTGACGAGTGCCACGGCGTCCGTTGCGCAGCGATCGATCTCGACATAGGTAACGAAACGCTTGCGCTCACGCTCAGGATCTTCGATGCCAATTTCGCGCATCCCGAGCATCGCCAGACGCACTCCGAGGATTTGTCCCGCGCAGATGTGGCCATGCGCCTGCCCGGCCAGGCCGAGATACTCATCGAGAGTTTTCATAGCGACTTATGCGAATCATACGGCGTGGCAGCGGCCGAGGGACAGCAAAATTATCGAGCGGACAGCTCGGCCCGCGGAGAAGAAGAAACCGCCGCACGATTCCGCTTATGCATGAGGAACGCGCCAATGGTTACGGCAATGCCCAATGCAAAGAAAAGACCGTCGCGCACGAGGGTCCATGCGTCGAGCTTTTCGTTTGGGCCAAAACATCCACAGTTGATGGCCAGGTGCATCGCGTAAGAGTGGATCACCGCGCCATAAAATATCGTGAGCAGAAGAGTCGCAGCAATGCAAACGTAACGAAGCGCAAATCCGAAGAGAAGAAGCAACCCGACGGCCAATTCCACCCACGGCAGAGTATGAGCAAAAGGCGAAACCGCCCAGGCAGGCAGCATCCGATACGAATCGAGCTGCATGGCGAAAAACGTCATGGACAGATTCAGAGAAGATGGCGTGACTTCGAGCGAATGCAAGGTCCAGGGCGTGGCGTTCAGCGGGCGAAGCTTTCCATAAGCCGCGGCAAGGAAGACAATCGCCAAACACAATCGGCCAATCAGGAGAAGAACGCGGTTTGCCGTCCATTGCGTGGATGCTGGCATGAGACTATCTCTGACTCATCAACTGGTCAAAGAACTCCCTCAGGAGAGGCCAGGACATCGCACCGACAATCGGAGGATAGCGGACTCCACGATACGTGACGATAGACGTGGGAGTTTCGTTGACCGGAATCAACTGGCCGAGCGCCATGTCGTGTTGAATGTCACCATCGAGGGCGCAGCCTTTGATCTCTTGCTGTGTGTTGACTTCGCAGCCCTTCATTAGGCGCTGCACTCGTTCGAATTCGGCTGGCGTGAGCGCTCCCTTGACGAAAGGTTCCATGATTCCTTTAGGATTCTCCGTCCCGTACTCCGACCAGGCCATTTGGTTGTCGAAAAGCGCCCTCTCGACGGCTTCAAATTTGCCGATGCGCGCTGCTGCATTCACCCAGCGCGCCGCGCGGCGAGAATACAGGTGGATGGGAAGAGGGAAATCGCGATGAATCAGGTAGACTTTTCCCTCAGCCACGTAACTATCAATCATGAGCTTAAGCGTGTTTTCATAGAACTGGTCGCAAGCCGGGCATTCGTAGTCATCGAACACTTCCATCTTGATGGGCGCGTTCGGGTCGCCGAGAGATTTCTGAGTAGTGAAGCGGTCCCATTCCGCCGGAGTCTGAGAAGAAGCCGGCCGCGCGAGGAGAGCAGGAAGCACGCAAAGAAACGCCGCGACGAAGATAACTCCCAGAGTCCGAATGGGACGGCGATTAGCCTTGTTGATTGCCAAGTGAATATGTGAAGTCATGCTGTTACCTCTGGCTAAGAAGTTGATCGAGAAATTGTTTCATCAGCGGCCAGGATATCGCACCCACGCCCGGAGGGTACTGTTGGCCACGGTAGATGACGATGAAAGTCGGAGTTTCTGTCACGGGCACCAATTGTCCGACGGCAATGTCATGCTGAATCGCGGCATCGACAGCGCAGCCCTTCAGCTCGTCGTGGGAATCCGACTCGCAGCCTTCCATCAGGCGATCCACGCGCTCGAACTCCGCAGGCGTCAGCGCCCCTTTCACGATCGGTCTGATGTTTCCTTTGGGATTCTCGCTTCCATACTCCGACCAAGCCATTTGATTGTCAAAGAGCGCGCGCTCGACAACCTCGAATTTCCCGATACGAGCAGCAGCATTCACCCAGCGAGCCGCCTGCCGCGAATATTGATGCATGGGAAGAGGCAAGTCTCGATGAATCAAATACACCTTCCCCTCAGCGACGTAGCTATCGATCATCGGCTTCAAAGTTTGCTCGTAAAACATGCCGCAGTTCGGGCACTCGTAGTCGTCGAAGACTTCCATTTTAATGGGTGCACTTGGCGAGCCCAGGGATTTCTGCGCGGAAAGATCCGTGATTTGCGCCGCAACTGATTTCTCCGACGTTTCCTTGGGAACAGGAGAAGCAGCCAATCCGATCCCCAGCAGAAGCGCGGCGGACACCGGCGTAAGAAGTCGCATTGTCTTCGTACTACGCCTCAACTCTCCCTCCGAATGGTGCAAAAACGAGCCATCATTCTAACGCGGATTGCAGATGGCAGTGATTCGAATTCAGAAGTGCGTGTCAAGAATTGAAAGATTCGCAAACTGCAATGTGGGATGTCTGAAGAGTGTGTAACGCAATGCGGGCGAGGCGGAATTTCTGAAGACGAAGAGACGACGCCAGAATTGAGCGGGGCGAAGGGGTAGCTAAGTGCTTTTCTGGCAAGATAATACGTCAACATTCAAAAAACTTGACAATAGTATGCTCAATGTGTAGAATGCTGGCCCGTAAGCAAATAGCTATGATTCGAGGAAGCTTAGCATCAGGCTATAAGACTCAGGAGGGGCATCACCAATGAGCAAGATTATCGGAATTGACCTGGGCACGACGAACTCCGTCGTGGCGGTTATGCAGGGAGGGGAGCCGACCGTCATCCCCAATCAGGAAGGCGCGCGTACGACGCCCTCTGTGGTAGCGATCACGAAGACTGGTGAGCGCCTCGTGGGCCAAGTGGCCAAGCGGCAGGCGATCACCAACCCGGAGAATACTGTCTACTCGATCAAGCGGTTCATGGGCAGGCGCTACGATGAAGTCAGCGAGGAGATGAAGCGGCTGCCGTATAAGGTTGTTCGCGGCCCGCATGACGATGCACGCGTGGAAATCTCCGGAAAGACGTATAGCCCGCCGGAAATCTCCGCCATGATTTTGCAAAAACTAAAGACTGCCGCGGAGGATTTTCTTGGCGAGAAAGTGACCAAGGCGGTGATCACGGTTCCGGCGTACTTCAACGACGCTCAGCGGCAGGCCACGAAGCAAGCCGGAGAAATCGCAGGCATGGAAGTGCTGCGCATCATCAACGAGCCCACGGCGGCGGCGCTGGCGTACGGCCTCGACAAGAAAAAGGATGAAACGATCGCCGTCTATGACTTGGGCGGCGGCACGTTCGACATTTCCATTCTGGAAGTCGGCGAAGGCGTCGTCGAAGTGAAATCGACGAATGGTGATACGCACTTAGGCGGCGACGACATTGACCAGAAAGTCGTTGAGTGGATTGCGGCGGAATTCAAGAAAGACAATCCGAATATCGATCTGACGAAAGATCGTATGGCGCTTCAGCGACTGAAGGAGGCTGCCGAAAAGGCCAAGATTGAGCTTTCGCAGTTGCAGGAAACGGAAATCAATCTGCCGTTTATCACGGCGGATGCGTCCGGACCGAAGCATCTGGTTCTGAAGCTGAACCGCGCGACGCTTGAGCGCTTGATGGAAGATTTGCTCCAGCGGACGGTTGGGCCGGTGAAGCAAGCGCTTTCCGACGCGGGGATCACACCGGACAAGATCGATGAAGTGGTTTTGGTGGGCGGCTCGACGCGCATTCCGCGCGTGGTGGAGATCGTCAAGAGTCTCTTCAATGGCAAAGAGCCGCACAAGGGCGTCAATCCAGATGAAGTTGTCGCAGTGGGCGCGGCAATTCAAGGCGGAGTGCTCGGCGGCGAAGTGAAGGATATTCTGCTGCTCGACGTGACGCCGCTTTCGCTGGGCGTCGAAACGATGGGCGGCGTGATGACCGTGCTCATTCCGCGGAACACGACGATTCCGACGCGCAAGGCAGAGATGTTTTCGACGGCGTCAGACAATCAGACGTCGGTTGAGATTCACGTGCTGCAAGGGGAACGTCCCGTTGCCAGCGGCAATCGCACGCTCGGGAAATTCCATCTCATCGGAATTCCACCGGCGCCTCGTGGGGTTCCACAAGTCGAGGTCACGTTCGACATCGATGCGAACGGCATTTTGAACGTGTCGGCGAAGGACATGGCCACGAACAAGGAACAAAAGATCACCATCACGGCGTCGACCGGACTCAGCAAGGAAGAAGCGGAGCGGATGCGCAAGGAAGCGGAATCACACTCGGATGAGGACAAGGCGAAAATCGCCGAAGCCGAGGCGCGCAACCGCTGCGACAATCTCGCGTATCAGACCGAGAAACTGATTCGCGAAAATCGCGACAAACTAGCCGAAGCAGACGTGAAAGCTGCGGAAGAAGCGGTTGAAGTCGCCAAGCGTGCGCTGGCTGAAGGTGGCACGGAGAAGCTCAATGCTGCGGTGGATCAATTGACGCAAGCGTCGCACAAGCTTGCGGAAGCTCTCTATCGCGCGCAGGCGGCGTCCGGCGCGGCCGCCGGAGCGCAACCGGGGTCGGGCAGCGCGGGGCAAGGTGCAGCAACGGACAGCAATCAGAAGTCCGGGCAAGGTGAAGTCGTCGATGCCGAATATGTCGACGTGGACGACTCCAAAAAGCCGAATTAATTCGGGGACAAACAGCTTCGGGCGGCAACGATCCCGCCCGAGGCGTACCTTTCGCTGCAGAAAAAGAAAGCAGGTCACATTGGCTCTCGTGGGAGATTCAGGGGGAATCAAGAGATCCGGTCCGCCGCAGGCTGTCCAAAAGGTCCGCGAAAATTATTTTCTTGTACAGATTTTGCTGACAGGTTCGCCTTCTGCAGATTGGCGCCGGCTTTTCTATGAGGCGAAGCACGAGAAGGGAACTGGCTTTGAGCCGCGCTCGGTGGAAATTTCCGGCGCGTTGATGCGTTTTCGTACGGAGCCGGAAGCAGTGGAGCAACGCGTGAGGCTGATCGATCAGTGGGCTGCCTTCGCCAACGAAAAAGATGCGGCTATGGGAAGCCGCAACGAAGAGCAGCGCCGCAAACGAGAAGATCTGGCGCGCGAAGTCGAGGAATTGAGCCAGTGGAACGGCCGCTGGGCCAAGCTGTAAGCGTCGGCCTGAGTTCCAAATGCAGATGAGATAGAGCTCGCAAATTATTGGACACGAGGCTCGCGGCGTTCGCAAGAACAACATATGCCGACAACGACCAAACAAGATTACTACGAACTCCTTGGCGTTCCGCGCAAAGCGCCGCTGAAGGATATTCGACAGGCCTATCGCAAGCTCGCCCGCAAATACCATCCAGATTTGAATCCTGGCGACAAGTCCGCCGAAGAAAAATTCAAGCAGATTCAGGAAGCCTACGAGACGCTTTCTGATCCGAAGAAGCGGCAGATGTACGATCAGTTTGGCTTTAATGGGCCAAATGCACAGGGCGCACCGGGCGGATATGGGTACGCGGGTCAGGGCGCGCCTCCCGAAGACGTGCAGTTTGATTTTGGCGGCTTCGATTTTGGCGGCGCTGGCGGCACAAGCTTTCGCGACCTTTTCAGCCAGGTCTTTCGCGGAGCGAATGCTTCGCGCGCGGCGACACAAGCCGAGCCTGGCACGGACCTCGAATATCAAATCGATATTTCATTTTCCGAAGCGATGCGCGGCGCAGTGAAGAAAATCACCATCGCGCGGTTGGATGTCTGCTCTGTGTGCCACGGAACGGGCACGCAGCCGGGAACGAGCCAACAGGTTTGCCCGACCTGCGGCGGTACCGGCCAGATTACGCAAGTGAGCGGGGGTATGCGATTCCAGATTGCGTGCTCGCGCTGCGGCGGCACGGGAAAGTTACACACGGTTTGCCGCACGTGCGGCGGCGAAGGACGCGTGCGCCGTGCGGACACGATTGATTTTCGTATTCCGCCAGGCGCGCAGACGGGTTCGCGCTTTCGCGTCCCGGGGCGAGGCAACGCCGGCACGCTCGGCGGACCCGCGGGGGATCTCTACGTCATTACGCGCGTGGAACCTCACCCGTTTTTTGAGCGGCGCGGCGACGACCTCTACACGATTGTGCCTGTGACGGTTACGGAAGCGGCGCTTGGCGCGAAAATCGAAGTGCCGACGATCGATGGCCGCGCGCAGGTGCGCATTCCACCTGGGACGAGCAGCGGCAAGGTTCTGCGCCTGCGCGACAAAGGCGCGCCATCGCTGCGACAGCCGGGGCATCGCGGCGATCAGTTGGTCGAAGTGCGCGTGGTCGTTCCGCGACCGGAAGACGAGCGCGTGCGGCAGCTTTTGCGCGACTTGGCCAAGCACGATACGGAAGACCCGCGCAAAGAAATCTTTTCGCGCGCGGCCTTGTAAAGGGAGCATCGAATGGCGCGTCCGAGAAAAAGAGCCAAGGCCGGATACATGATCAGCGCCGTTGCGGAGTTGTATAAGCTTCATCCGCAAACGCTGCGGCTCTATGAACGCGTGGGATTGCTGAAACCATCGCGCTCTCAGGGAAATACGCGTCTTTACACCGATCAGGACCTTGAACGGCTGGAAGTGATTTTGACGCTCACGCGCGAATTGGGCGTGAATCTCGCGGGAATTGAAATCATCCTCAACATGCGCGACAAAATGTCAGAGATGCAGCATCAGATGGAGGCCTTCATCGGCTTCGTGCGCGGCGAACTGGCCAAGGGCTTCAGCGCCGAAGACCGCCGCGCGATGCGCAACGCGATTGTCCGCGCCATTCCGCCGAAGGCAATTCATATCGAGAAGTAGGATTTTTCTTTCGGTGGGGAAGGCAAGAAGGCAGCCAACTGTGGATTCATTCTACCAGCGAGGTTCGCGTGGCTGGCGCGCGGAGTCGCGATAGTCTTCCGTCGAAAAGCGACCCTTTCCGCCTCCGCCCCGGTTTCCACCTCCGCGATTTCCGCCGCCTTTGTCAAATCCGCCCCCACGCTTGGGGCCAGCTTCGCCCTTGGGGCGCGCTTCGTTGACTTTCAAATTGCGGCCACCGACTTCTTTTCCATCGAGACCCTGAATCGCGGCGGCGGCTTCTGCATCATTGGGCATCTCGACAAACGCAAATCCGCGCGCGCGACCCGTCTCGCGATCCTTGGCTATATGCACGCGCGTCACCTGGCCGAAGGGAGCAAAAAGCTCGCGCAACTCATTCTCCGTCGTCTGAAAGCTCATGTTACCGACAAACAGACTCTTCATGGCAGGCTCGCTCCTTCGGCGTTGACTGCGGTGTAATTGCTAAGGCTCGCGCCGAACCGTATCTTGAGCAGGCGACGGCGCGAGCCGAATCTTCCTGGAAGTGCGCGCGGATTATAGCATGGAAATATAATAACTCGGTTGTAGCGCTGGAGTTGACCCGACGCTACCTTGGCCAAACACACGGCGGCGCCGCGAGTATCCACAGCTTCCACATCCGTGCACAGGACGTGCGCTTGCGTGAGTGGCGCGCAGCGCATATCCTTGCGTTATGGCTCAAGCGGATTGTCCGAATTGCGCGGGCACGGGCTGGAGAATCGTCGAACAGCCGGATGAAAATGCTGAAATGCGAGTCGTCGCGCCGGCAAATGGCGCGCACGCAGGTGCGGCCGCCGGCGAAGGGAAAACTGTCTGGGCCGTGCCATGCGACTGCACGGTGGGGGACCGCCGCTCGCGCGTGGTGGACCGCGCGCGTTTGCCGCGGCGCTACGTTCACTGCAATTTTGAAAGCTACGACACGGACCTCGGTTACCGCAGCAGCGAAGCCAAAGTTTGGAACCATAGCCTGGCGCAGGCGAAGCTTGTCGTGCAAGCCTTTGCGCGAGATTTTCCTGTGGGGGCGGAGCACGGCCTGCTGTTGATGGGGCCGTGCGGCGTCGGCAAGACACATCTGGCCGTCGCAGCGCTCGAGGAGATTGTCCAACGCGGCCATTCCGGACTTTTCTATGACTACCGCGAACTGCTGAAGGAAATTCAGGACAGTTACAATCCGGAAAGCAACTCGACGGAGATGAGCGTCCTCGAACCCGTGCTGAAAACGGAAGTTCTTTTGCTGGATGACGTTGGCTCCTCGAAGCCATCGCCGTGGGCGCTCGAAACTGTCGGGCACATTCTCAATACACGCTACAACGAACACCGCGTGACCCTGCTGACGACAAACTTCCTGGACAAAGATTTCAAGCGACCGGCGGTAACGCTGCCTTCGGGAGAAGCCATTGCCGCACCCGGTGGTGATACGCTCGAAGATCGCGTCGGAATGCGCATTCGCTCGCGCCTCTATGAAATGTGCCGCACGGTGGAGATTGTCGCGCCGGATTATCGCAAGGAAGTCCGCCACGCTGGCTTTCACGCATAGGTTTAATCCCGCCGCTTCCGTCGTGAAAATTACTTTGTGCGGCAGAGAATCGTGTGCTCAGGATCAATCGCCAGTTTCTGCGGATGCACGCGCGCTTCGAAGTGAAAGTCCGTCGATGTTCCAGTTGTAACTACGTTGCCAAGGTAAATCGCTTGCTTCCCTTGTGGATTCATCAGCGTTTCATAGATGGGGACTGATTCTGTGAAATAGTTCGGGACGCCGTTCTGTTGCAGTGTGCCGTCGATTTCGAATCCATCCCCGCGCGGCCGAACGTGAAACATCACGCTGTATTCCGGGATTCCTGTGGAGCGCACCCATTCGTCAAAAAACCAATCCATAGAGCGGTCGCTTTCAAGGTCCATGGAGCGCGTCATGAGGTGATTGACTTCCTCTTCGAATTGCCCGGTCGAGAGCGGCTGGAAGCGATGCTTCGCCAGAACATTTCGCAGCAGCTCCTCGAACCGCATGTCGGGATTTTTTGCGCGAGGGTCACGCAGCATCATACGAAGCATGTGAATCACCCAGGCCCCTTTGTCATAGATGATCGTGTTGTAGGCGTCGGGCGATTTGGAGGAGTCCACGCGATATCCGAAGTCGAGAGGGCCGGCCTGTTCAATCGTTTCATCGCTGGAAGGCTCCTTCGCGAGGAGCGCATCGCGATAGGTGGAAAGCCAGTGGTCCATCGAATGCTTTCCCGGATGGCGGCTCTCGTCGTACATCAGCGAGAGATAATCAGCCATTGCTTCCTCCAGCCAGACGTCCCGGTAGCTCGCCGCATCGACGACGTTGCCCCACCACTGATGCGCTACCTCGTGGTAAGGAACCAGCCGCTGCACCTCTTCCTGCGCTTCCGCCGCCAATCCCGCCTGTTGCTGAGCTTGCGGCGGAAGGAAAACCAGCGTCGTTAAATAGAGAAGGCCGGGCCAGCCTTGGCCAAAGGAACCGGGGATTTGGGACACATCCAATTCCGGGAACGGGAACGGCCCATTCAATTTTTCGTAGTAGCTCACCGAGCTGGCAAGGTTTTTTCCAAGATTCTTCAGCACCCGCGCCGGGCTTGGCAATAAGCCGGAGGTTCCGGTAGCGTCGATGGATTGCTGAACCTGGTTGGGCAAAATATGTATGGCCGGCTCTTGCTGCAGCCGATTTACGATTGCTTGCTCGAGATCGTGATTCGCGAAAAGGTTGATCGCCGGGTCGCCGGGAACGGTCAACGTGGCGTAATCGCCTAAATTGAATCCAACGACAGCGACAGGGGAAGGCGTATGCCAATAGCCCGTGCGAGTCGAGCCATCGTCGCTCGTTCCCCTTTGCTCACCCGTGGCAACGAGCGTCAGGCGCTTTGGCCAGCGAAACTTCAAATCGTAGGGAACGAACAACTGCTGCCCGGCCACGCGCGCATACCAGCTTCCCCGGTCGCCGACAAAAAAAACTCCGTTGCCGGCATCTTCGATCACAGTTCCTGAATACGTTACCCGCAGGCGATATTCATCGTTCGGCTGAGCCTGAGCAGGCAATATGACGTACAAAGCATCGTTCCCCCTGCGCGCGATTTCTTGGTGACTCAAATCCTGATTCTGAAAAAATGACAACTTCTGACCGGCAGCATCGGTGACGCTCTGCACCTGCAAGGACCGCGAAAGCTCCAGTTCGAGCATGCGTTCGCCGTTGCCCAGAGTCTTGAGGTGAATCTCCGTACTGCCCACGAGGCTGAGATCGTCGTTGATCGTGGTGTCAATCGCGTAATCCAGGGGTCTGAATTCGATTGGCGGCGCGGGAAGATTCGGAGCGGGAAACGAGCTCCATGTGTCAAGATAGGAAGTTCCATTCACGTCGCGCACCTGGCCGATGGTCACAGTGTCCACGTGCTGTTCGTCGACATACACATCGAATGGCTGGTCCATCGTGTCGGAAGTGAGCGCCGCATAGAAATAGGGCTTGGGTGTGGCCGAAAGCCAGTCTTCCATCGCGCGCAACGTCAATCCTGGATTCAGTTTTGTCACGACGGGAGTCCATGTTTGAACGAATTCGGGATCGCTCGACGCAGGCGCTTTCTGGTCGACCAGAGCACGCTCGATTTCTTGCGCTTCGCTTTCATCGAAACGCAGGTAAGCCTGCGAAATGTCCACATCGATCAGGGGAACATTCAGGAAGCGGAATACGGAGGCGCGTTCGGCGGCATTTGGCGGCAGCGCGAAAAAGTGGCCGCGCCCGAGGAAAACCGCACCTGTGACACGGCCGTCGATGGGCATCAGAAAAGCAAACTTGCCATCCCCAAGCGTTAGTGCAACGCCATCGCGGCGCAGCGTCAAATCCCGAACGTTGTATACGCGCGACGGGTCCACTTGCAGCGTGCTCAGCGCTTGATAAAGCTGCTCCGGAGTTTGCGTTTCTTGGGGAGCCTGCAGCGCGGACACGGCGCCGTTCGCGAGGAAGAGTCCTGCGAGGAGTAAGAGTCCGCTGCGCACGCCTTTGACTCTAGCAACTTACGGCATAAACCGGCAAGTCGCCCGAGACATGGATTCTTCGAAGAGGGAGGCCAGAAAAAACTGCTCTGCCTGTGCCCGAAAGAGAGCGGCTTCCTACGCTGTCGCGAGTAAACCGGCCAAAATCGCCGCGTGTTCCAGAAGGCCACGAATCACGACATGTTCTTTAGGGCTGTGGGCGCCATCGCCGACCGCACCCATGCCGTCGAGCGTCGGAATGCCGAGCGCGGCTGTGAAGTTACCGTCGGATCCGCCACCTGTCGATGCTTCGTTGAGGTCGAGCCCCATTTCGCATGCGAGTTTGCGCGCGTGGTCGAAGAGCTTGCGCGTTCCTGCCGAACGTTCCATCGGCGGACGGTTCAATCCGCCTCGGACTTCGATTTTCGCTCCGGGGAGAATCGGCCGTATCGCGTGGAGACGGCGATTCAGGTCTGCCACGTCGGTCGCGCGCGCGGCGCGTACATCGATGCGTGCACGTGCGTAACCCGGAACTACGTTCGTCACCGTCCCGCCTTCGACGACATTCGCCTGCACAGTGACTCCGCGCCGCGGATTGTTTAGCTTCAGCAATCGCGCGATTTGCAGCGAAAGCTCGTGGACTGCATTGATGCCGCGCTCGGGGTCGATTCCTGCGTGGGCACTGCGGCCAGTGACAATCAATTGTGCCTCGCCGACGCCCTTGCGTTGCGTCTTGTAGCGGCCATCCAATCCAAACGAAGGCTCGAGCACGAATACTGCATCGCTTTCGCGCGCCATGGCTTCGATTGCGCGGCGGGAACTGGAACTGCCTGCTTCTTCATCTGACGTCCACAGGAATGCAAATTTTTTTCGCGGACGCACACCAAGCGCGCGCAACGCATCAACCGCCGCGAGCGCAATTGTGAGCCCGCCCTTCATGTCGAATGTGCCCGGCCCCCAGGCATTTCCGTTTGCCGTGCGAAATGGCGTTTTCTTGAGCGTGCCCAGCGGATAGACCGTATCGAGATGGCCGAGAACCATGATCTGCCCTGAGGGACGTCCGCGTCCAAGCCACAGGTCTGCGCGGATATGGTTTCCACGTTCTCGTTGCCGCAACAGGCGGACTCGCGCACCTCGGCGATTCCATTCCTTCGCAACCATCGCGCCGAGTTCGTCCACGGCCTGCTTGTTGTCCGTGGGCGATTCGATTTCGACCATCAACTTCAGCACGTGCACCACCGGCTCTTCGTGATGGCGCAGCCAGCTCAGCAATTCGCGCATCGGAACCGTCGTTCTCCTCGTCATCATCATGCCGCGTATCCTAACAATCGCGCACCTGTTGAGCAACGCCCGTCGCGCACTTGCCTTTTTTCGCTGCTGCACGGCGGCGCAAATTCCTGTTTTGTGCTCGCCCGCGCGTCCGGTATATTGGTTGAGCGCTCCTGTGCCTATTTTCTCCGGAGTTTTAGCCAGGAAAACCGGTTGTCTGCCCTTTCGTTTCGAGGGTTGCCGGCGGCGCTGTTAAACGCATGAGCCAAGACGTCACCAAGCATCTCGAGCGGGCCCGCAAACACCTGGAGAAGAATAAACTCCAGGATGCCATCGCCGATTATCAGACGGTCCTTGAAGCGTCTCCCAATCACGCTGAAGCGATCCAGATGCTTTCGGATCTTTATGTGCGAGCCGGAGACCTCGTTCAGGCCGCTTACTACTTCGGTTTGCAGTTCGATCGTCTGGCGGAGTCTGGCGACACCGTTCGCGCAGCGGCGATTTTCACGCGTTACCTGAAAGCATATCCGCAGCCGGGTCACAGACTGGTCCGCTATGCATTTCTGCTCCAGAAGCAGAACCGCACGGCCGAGGCCATCGAATGTTATGCGTTGGCCGCGCAGCAGTTCGGCGATCAGAACGATTGGAAATCGCAATTCGAATGTCTCCAGCGCGTCGCTCAGCTCGATCCGGAGAATCCCGAGCGCCAGGTGCAATTAGCCGCTCTGGCGGAAAAAATTGGCAACACAGAGACCGCCGGCCGCGCATATCTCCGAGCCGCGCAACTCACGCAGGCGGCTGGAGATTACGATCGCGCTTTGGAGCTCTTCGCGCACGCTCATCGCGTCACTCCTGGTGACCGCAGCGTGACGCTGCTTTACGCCGACACTCGCCTACGCCGTGGCGATGCCGCTGGCGCGGTCGCCTTGCTTCAGCCCTTCGCTCCTGCGGATCCCACCGATACAGCCTTTCTTTCTACCTTTGGCGAGGCTTTGCTGCTGACGAATCAGCTGGATTCGGCGAGGGATGTTTTGTTTGCGTTGTGCAAGCAGAAGCCCGAGGGCTTCGACATGCTTTTCCAGCTCGCGGAACGTTATTTTGAAGCGGGCAAAGAGCAGCAAGCGGTATCTGTTCTCGATCAGACGAAAGAGTGGATGCTCGCCATTCGCAACGAATCGATTTTCGCGACGCGCCTCGACATGATCGTCGAAGCTCATCCCAAGTGCCTTCCCCTGATTGAGTTTTGGGCCAAACTTTATGATCAGCTCAATCGGGAAGTGAAGTATTTCGACGCGCTCGTCCGTCTTTTTGATGTTTCTCTGGAAAGCAATAAGATTGATGCGGCGTGTGACGCGCTGGATCGCCTGGTGGAAATCGATCCGTACGACTACCGGATTCAAGAGCGCATATCGAGGCTCGAAGGCAAGGCCAGTCCTACATTTTTGCGCAACATCAGTGTCCGGGCGGCGAAAGCCTCGGGTGGCGCTCAGCAAGCGCAGAGCACCGGAGGAACCGGGCTGGGCGACGCCGCGCGAACTCCAGCGACCGAAGAGGAAAAGGCGCAGCGTGCGCTCGACGATCTGATTGTTCAGGCTGAAATCTTCCTGCAGTATTCGTTGCAAACCAAGGCCGCCGAGCGGCTCGAGCGCATTGCAGATTTATTCCCGGGCCAGGAAGAAAAAAACGAGCGCCTGCGCTTGCTCTACGAACGCGCGAACTGGTGGCCCAAAGGTTCAACGGCTCGCCCGCAAGTTTCGGCAACGACTCAAGCGCCACAGCCGGCTGCCTCGCCAAACGCCGCGGTGAGCGCCGCCTCCGCCGCAGATACGCATCGTGACCTGGCGGAGATCGCGGAAATCACGCGTTTGATGTATCGCGAAGTCACGCCGCGAGAGGTCTTGGGAACAGCCGTGCGCGAGATCGGGAAATATTTGAACGTGCGCCGCTGCATCGCGGTGGTTGGCACGCCTGGCAAGACCGCTCCGATGGTTGCTGAATTTGCCTCGACGGGATTGAAATCCGCCACGCCTGCTGCTGTGGCAAAGATTGCTGGTCGTCTCGGAAAGGTGTCGCCAGACGCCGTCGGCGGCCTTTCCATGACCGCATCGGATTTTGCCGACATGCGCGCGCTGGAAGTGGAAACAATTCTCGGTGTCCCTCTCAGCGACAAGGACACGCAGTCGGCCGCGGGCGTGCTCTTCCTCGGCGACACGGTTTCACGCCAGTGGAAGCCCAATGAGAGCTTTTTCCTTCAGGCTATCGGCGACCAGATTATGATCTCTGTGAACCACACGCGATTGCGTTCGCTGGTGCGCACGCTCGCGGTCGCCGATGAAAAAACCGGCCTGCTGGGACGCGGGGCTTACATCGATTGTTTGCTGGCCGAGTCCAAACGCTCGCGCACGCAAGGCACGCCGCTCACGCTCGTCATTCTGCAAATGGATCACGGCCCGGAATTATTGCGGCAGGAAGGCGACGCGGTCCTGGAAGCGTATTTGAATCAGCTCGCGCGGTCGCTCGAGCCTTCCATTCGTCAGGGCGATCTCGCCGTGAAATACACGACGTGGTCGCTGGCGTTTGTCCTTCCAGACACGCCGCGCGAAAATGCCGAGACCTTGGCCGAGAAGCTGCGCCTAGCGGCGGCTCAGGTTCAGCCGAGCTGGGCCGGTTCTCCGGTGACGTTCAGCGCCGTTGTGGCCGACGCCGCCGCGCGGCAGGCCGATGAAAATGAAGATCGCGTAACCGAATGGATCAATCGCGCAGAATCTGGTTTAGACGAGATTCGTCATCGCGGCGGCAATACGCTAGTGACGCTGGCTGCGCCGCAGCCGGCATAGCACTGATAACTTCTGAGGAGGAATCATGTTTCCCACGGATGTTGTGATTCTCGCTGGAGCGCGCACGCCCATGGCACGCTACAACGGTGAATTCGCCAATATTTCTGCGATTGACCTTGGCGCAATTGCAGCCAAGGAAGCTATCAAGCGCTCCGGCGTCGATGCCGGGGAAGTCGAGCACGTCGTTTTCGGCAATGTGCAGCAAAGTAGCTCAGATGCACACTACGGCGCGCGGCATGTTGGTCTGAAAGCCGGATTGAAAGTGGAAACTCCCGCTGTGACTGTGAACCGCCTTTGCGGCTCCGGGATGGAATCAATCAGCCAGGCCGCGCAGCGCATTCTCCTGGGCGAATGCCAGACGGTTCTGGCAGGCGGAATGGAAAATATGACGCAGGTCCCGCATGTGATTCGCGGCGCACGCTCGGGTTTCCGTCTCGGCGAAGGCAAACTCGAAGACGCGCTCATGGTCGGGCTTCTCGATCCCATCAGTGGCTGCACGATGTCTGACACGGCCGAAAATCTTGCCGTCGAATACAAAATCACGCGCAAGGAAGCCGATGAATATGCGCTGCGCAGCCAGCAGGCGGCTGAAGCAGCCTACAAGGCTTGCCGCATGAGCGAAGAGATTGTTCCCGTCGAAGTCGGCAAGGGTAAGAAAGCTCATCTTTTTTCGCAGGACGATCATCGCCGTCCGGACACGACGATGGAAAGTCTCTCCGCGCTTCCGGCTGCGTTTCGCAAGGATGGAATCGTGACGGCAGGCAACGCGAGCGGCATCGTTGACGGCGCAGCTGCCGTCGTGATGACGAAAGAATCCGTTGCCAAGCAGCGC
>JASHRL010000298.1 GCA_030037355.1 Candidatus Acidiferrales bacterium
TAGCGCCTCGCGCACGTTCGGCCGCCTTACTCGTACCGCAGTGCCACCATCGGATCGACTTTCATCGCTCGTCGCGCCGGGATGTAGCACGCCAGCAGCGCGATTCCTCCGAGCAGGATCGACGCGCCAAGATAAGTGATCGGATCAATCGGGGACACTCCGGACAAGAAATTACCAACCAAACGCGCGATCGCCGCGGCTGCGAGGATACCCGCGACGAGACCTGCTCCGACAATGAAAATTCCCTGGCGAAGAATCATCCGCAAGACATCAATCGGGTGCGCGCCGAGCGCCATACGAATGCCAATTTCGTGCGTTCGCTGACTGGCGCTGTAGGACACGACGCCGTAAACACCGACAATCGCAAGCGCGAAACCCAAGAATCCGAGCGATGCGGCCAATCCTGCGCCAACTTGATAAAGCAACAGGCCGTTTATCGTATCCAGGGCTTCGCCCATCGTTTGAACATCGACAACCGGCATTACTGGGGCCAGTGATTGAATCGTGCCTAAGGCTTCGCGATTCGCCGTTGCAAGTGGCAGGCTTGTGCGCAACTGAAGCGTGACCGATTCCTGATAGTTGTACTTTTGTGTCAGCGGGAAATAGAGATAAGGCTCAAACGGGCCGGCAACGTGTGACTCCCTGCTATTCTTCACTTCCCCAATGATTTCGATTGAATTTTTGGCATCATCGGCAATAGCGAAAACTCTGCCAATCGGGTCTTCGCCGTGCCAGTATTTCTCCGCCATGGCTTCATTGATCATGGCAACGCGCGGGGAATTCTCATTATCTGAATCAAGAAAGCCGCGACCGCGCAGCAGGGGAACGTGCATCGTCTCGAAATAGCGCGGTGAAACTGCGTTATAACCAGCATGTACATCTTCGCCAGGCGCGGGTTGGTAGCCATCGATTTTCAACTCTGCGCCAAGATGTATGCCGCCCATGGGAACTGTTGCGGCGAGGGCCGCTGTCTCAACGCCGGGAAGCGCGGACATACGCGGCAGCAGCGTCTTCAGAAATTCACGCGACTGAGCTTCGTTATATCCCGCTTGATGGGGATCGACGGTGAAATTAACAACGTTGTTCGGATCGAATCCCAAATTCGCATGCTCGACATTCTGCAAACTTCGCACGAAGAGACCAGCGACAATCAACAGCATCAATGAACCACCCACCTGTGCGATAACGAGAATACTGCGACCATGCAAGCTTCCCGCCGTCGCTGTCCGCGCATTTTCATGCAGCAAATTGTTCAAGTCGCCGCGTGTCGCGCGAAACGCCGGCGTGATTCCCACCAGGAGCGCGGTCAAAGCCGCCGCGCTAAAGGCATAGGCAAAAACGCGCCAGTCGAATTGGAAATCCAGCACCAAAGGAACATCCATATGAATGTTGATGGAACTCATATAGCGGCTGCCCACGAGCCCGAGAGCGATTCCCGCCGCACATCCCAATAGCGCGAGAAGAAAGCTTTCCGTGAGCAACTGGCGTATCAGTCGGCTCCGTGCTCCTCCTACGGCAGCGCGAATCGCCATTTCGCGCTGCCTTCCGGAAGCTCGCGCTAGCAATAAATTCGCGACGTTCAAGCAAGCCAAGATCAGGACGAGACCGGCGAGCGTTAGAAAAAGCGCGCCGATCAGCGTCACTACGGCATCGCTTTGCGGGTCATCATTCGGAAACGGGCCGAAGGCGAAGGCTCTTAGCGACCGCCACTTATCAGTGATGGGATACTGAGCCGAGAGCCGCTGAGCAATCACCTTCAATACGGGTTGCGCCGAAGCCAGCGCCACACCGGGCTTCAATCGAGCGATGATCGTCAAGCCGACGGAAGATTTTCGATTTGTAAGAAAGTCTTTGTTGGCGTCCGAAGTAACCGCGGCCATGCCAAGCGGCAGGTATCCCTGTGTCTCTAGTAATGATGTGATACCGTGGAATCCCTCTGGGGCCACGCCGATTATTGTGACGGGATGTCCGTTGATTAAGACGCCCTTGCCGATTACATGAGGATCGCTGCCGAAATGCGCTTTCCAGTAGGCATAGCCGAGCACGAGAACCGGCTCGTCATCTGCCGAGTTCCCAGGCACGGGCTGGATAAAGTTTCCCAGCGCCGGCTTGACACCGATCAGTTGGAAGAAATTTCCTGTGACGTAATTCGTCCAAATCGACTGGTTGTTGCCATCAGCGCTTAGGCCATCCTGCGCAAAGATCATGGTTCCGGCCACATCCGAAAATACGTCAGTGGACTGTTTGCGAATATCCGCGAAATCAGGATAAGAAAAGCCGTTGTCCCACCCGCCATTGATATCCTCCCCGGCAAGCGTGGTGACTTGTTGGGGTCTTGCAACTGGCGGCATGCGCAGAGTAAGCCAATCCACCATGCTGAAAATCGCCGTGTTCGCGCCGATGCCCAGCGCCAGCGTCAGCACCGCGACGATCGTAAATCCCGGATTTTTCCGCAGCATGCGCGCGCCATAGCGAAGGTCCTGCCACAGCGTCTCGAGAAAATGCCCC
>JASHRL010000031.1 GCA_030037355.1 Candidatus Acidiferrales bacterium
CTGAAGTGTTCATGCGAGGGAACCACAGAATTCAAACGATAAGCAAAAACTGTTCTATTGCAGGAGTCAGCGGGAAAGAAACGCTTCGTTGCCGATCCACACGTCGGCTAGCAGTTTAAGGTTTTCACGGTATGCCGACGTGACCGCGAATTCTCTCCCGCCCTTCAACCTAACGACATATTTCCCGGCTCCCATAGAGCTGACCGCCTCGATCCACGACCGATTCACGAGAGCAGATCTGTGAATTCGAATAAGGCCGTAAGGCTCCAATTTTTTGGCTATCGCTGACAACGGCTCACGCAGACGAGAGGAGCCAGACTCAAACTGCACGATGGCGTGATTGCCCTCTGCTACGACGCTGAGGACATCCTGCACCTTGATAAGAAGAATTGTGCCTTGGCATTTGATTCCGATCTCGGCCGTTTGCATTTCTCACCTCCCTTTCTTCCAAGAAGAATTAGGGCCTTTGCAAAGCTTTCGCTTTGGTCATCTCGTCTTTCGTTTCTGCAGAAATGGCTGCTGCGTGGCGGTCGAGTCCGCTTCGTCAGGCAAAAGGCAAAGACTCCTTCGAAGTTCTTCCACGAACCGCACGTGGCGCTTGAAGGCAGCGAAATGACGGTCACCTGCCATATCGAGCCGGCGATTAGACATTCCAGCCAACTCTGTTTCCACCGTCATTTGTCGAGTCGCCTCCCGCGCATTGACCCTATGATTTCAAGGTGTCCAGATACTTGCTCAGCGCTTCACCCGCTTGAGTCATCAGTTCAGCGCTTTGCGAATTCTTTGCCGATCCCCAAATTCCCATTTGGCACGCCACGATCAGCGCAGCGACTTCCTTAGGCACAATACTCTTCCTGATTTGTCCTTGCTTTTTGGCTCGTTCGAGCGCATCGGCCAGCGCCTGCCGCTGGACCTCGTAACTCCTCTCAATATGCCTCCGAAATTCTTCGTCGAGCGGCGACATCTCCTGCGCCAGACTGTTCAGCGGGCATCCCCGCGCGAGCATCTCGGTTTCCGCCACGGCTTCCTGAATGTTGTGGTGAAACGTCTCTTTAATCGCTTCCAGCGGATCGCTCGATTCGTTCAAAGGATCGATCCAACGCCGCTTGCCCATCGGCCGAATCACTTCTTCCACGATGGCGTAGCCGAGCTCTGCTTTGCTCTTGAAATAGTGGAACAGCGCACCCTTCGTTGTCCCTGACTTCTCCACAACATGATTCAGGCTCCCGCCCTGGAAGCCGTTAATAGAGAATTCCTCGAAGGCTGCCCGGAGAATTCTGTCGCGCGTGCTATCCATTTTCCTATTGGCCCTAGCTTCGCGACTCGCTTTCCCATTTCGTCGATATAGAGGTGTCATCGGACCACGCCGGGACCGCAACATAATCGTCGTGTCCTTCCTCCGCAACTGCGCGATGGTGAATCTTGAGAATAGGATACCGACCGGTCGGTCTATTGTCAACCATAATAAGCGATTTCTCGGACGCGCTTTCCGCCTTGTCAAAGCGCATTTGTTACATCAGTCCAATTGTCTCTATCAGAAGACTACGCGGGTCGAACCATCTTTTCCGGACCACTCTAGTGCAAATTGCCGGAGTTCAAGAAATGTCCTCCCTCGGTGTGGTTTTCCTTCGGCACCGCTGGGGACCACGAGGTTCGGCATGATCTTCCGGTTCGGATGAAACGCGGCTTTGCAGTAGCGCCAGCCTCTGTGTGTGCGAACGTATTTGTAGATGCTGACCCTTGCCACTGAAATTCCTCTGCAGTCTAAATACCGCGCGGCGGCAAACTTTTTCAGCCGATTCGAGGAATTTCTTAGGAAGGAGTCCAACCCACCGAAAACAAAGCAATGGCGGAGAGGGGGGGAATCCGTGGATCCAGATTCGAAAAGCCAACAAAACCGAGGAAATCCTTGTTTTTCCTTCCACTTGAGTGATGGAGACTTTCGTACGCTTTCCCCTCGTTTCGTCTCCAATCGCACGAGATTATGCCAAAACTGGTAACAAAACGGTAACAGATTTTAGCTCTCCTAGCCCCCCTCACATTCGGATCCGTCGGCTCGCCTTCCTACAGACTGAAATCGCCTTCGGATTGTTGCGCGGGCCTGCAACGTACCGAACGCGCTCATTGTTCCTTTTCGAATTGAATTATTTCGTCCCGCCATTTAGTTCAACGTGTTCGAAAGCTGAGCATATGCCGGAAAGTAATGGTTTTGTCCCAGTTTCTGGTCACTTCCGGGTTGCCGACAATACGCCCGCAATGTATCCGTGTCTGTCGGCGTAGTGCGATATCTGTTGATCCATTGGCTTCTTGTTTCAACTATCTGCCGGTTCACTTGCATTCCTGATTAAGCTGTGTTTAGATGCGCTCATTCTTGAGTAACTTCCGAGGTGGTATCCATGGCGAATTCTGATTTGCGCCCAATGACCATCGGTGAGGTTCTGGACCGTATGTTCCGGTTGTACAAGGAGAGGTTCTGGCTGTTCGCCGGAATCATGTCTTTTCCCTACCTCATCCTCCTTGTTATGAATACCAGCATTGCCTGGTTGAGTCGCAACCCACGTGGGTTGGTACACACCGGCAGCGGCCATCCACCCGACGTCACAACCGTACTCGTCGCCACCTTTGGCATCGCACTGTTGGTGCTAGTCGTGACTTTTGGGGTTACCGGAATCGGTCAGGCTGCCACTACTTTTGCTGTTTCCGATCTTTACTTGGACCGCCCGATCAGTATTCGGAGGGCCTTCGGTTTCCTTCGTGGGCATATTCTTCAACTCTTCGGCGTGATTTTCGTGACCGGTCTAATCATCGGTGTCGGATGCATCTTTCTTATCGTTCCGGGAATCATCTTGGCTTGCCGCCTAGGTGTGAGCGTTCCCGTCGCTATGCTCGAAGACTGCGGACCCGGCAAGGCCATCAGCCGGAGCATGGAGCTTACGAAGGGGTTTGCAATGCAAATGTTTCTCATTTTCGTTTTGACTATTGCATTGTCGATTGGAGTTTCCATTGTTTTGCAAGTGCCGTTTACCATACTGGCCGCCACTCCGCGCCCCCACTTGCTGCCGCTCGGGCTATTAATGTTGCAATACGCATTCACCTTTATTGGGCAAGTGCTCGTGGGGCCGATCGGGGCAATCGCTTTTTGTTTGATGTATTACAACCTTCGTGTCCGCAAGGAAGGGTTCGACGTGGAGCATCTGATGGCGTCGTTGGACGCAGGCCCGGCTACCGGCGGTTCCAGTGCCGGCCCAGTACCGGCCTGAATTTGATTTGCAACGGTGCACGATTATAAAACCAGCCTCTAAGCTCCCCGTCATAGTCTTCGTCTTCTGCGTTTCGGCATTCTCCTTTTTAGTCACCTCTCCGGGAATTCGGGCTTGTTCGGCGCCGCAGGACGCAGCCAGCCCCGCCGCTTTGAGCCTTCATGCGTATGAAGCACAACTCGAGGCCGTTTCTCTCGATCTCGACCAGATAAGATCGCAGCCCGCCGAGATTCCCCGCCTCAGAAGCTCCTTGCCTTCCGAATGGACCGTCGCCGTCAACGGCCAGGAATACCAGGTCTCCACGGATTGGCTCGATTCTGCATTGGTAGACATGCAGGTGCATCCGAAGAAAATCGATTCATTCGTGCGCGAGCTGAAATTCCATATCGCCGCGATGCGCGAAGCGGCCCTCGAACTGGAGAAGCCCGCGACCGAAGTTTCTGATACGGCCGCGCGATCAGATTTGAACGAAATCCTCGCGCGCCGCGAGTTTGCCGGCGCCACTGGCCCCACCCCTTTTGAACGCCTGGAACAACGCGTCATCCGCTGGCTCTTTGGATGGATAAGTCGTTTGCTGCAACGGCTGCACATCAGCGCCAAGATGGGCAATCGTTTGGCGTGGACGTTCATCGTCATCGTTTTTCTCCTGATTGTCTATTGGGCTTATCGCGCCGTCTCGACGCGTGTGCAGAGGATCGAAATGCCTTCTGCAGAATCGTCCGAAACGCAAGATTCGCGCGCCTGGGCTTCCGACGCGCTCGCTGCCGCTGAGCGCGGCGAGTATCGGGAAGCTATTCGCTGCGCCTATTGGGCCGCAATCGTCCGGCTTGAGGACAAGAAAATTCTTTTGCGCGACCGTTCGCGAACACCCCGCGAATCGTTGCGCCTTTTACACGCTCATGCTCAGGAACAAGGATTGCTTCGCGATTTAACGACGCGCTTCGAACTGGCCTGGTACGGCTACCGGATTCCCTCCGCAGCGGACTGGTCCGGCGCAAAAACGCAGTTGGAGAAAATCGGATGCCTCGCGGCCTCGACTCTGCCGATCGCAAACTCCTGATCGGTACGGGGATTGTCTTCGTTCTCCTCGTTGCCGTATCGGTGTTGTTCGCTCCTGCCGAGAGCAGCGGAAGTGCGGGTTTTCCGTCGAGCTATTCTTCCTCGTGGGACGGCGCGGAAGGCGCGTTCTTGCTGCTTCAGAAACTCGACTATCGCGTGTCGCGCTGGGAACATCCTCCGACGGAATTGCCGATCGACGCGTCTGGCAAAGTTTTGATTCTCGCCGACCCTGCCCAATCGCCCTCCGAAGAAGAGCGCTACGCCATCAGCGAATTTATTCAGCGCGGCGGCCTCGTCGTCGCCACGGGCCTTTCATCCAGCGGCTTTCTGCCCGAAGCCAAGCCATTCCAGGCCGGAGATCCTTTCGATGAGCCCGAAACGTTCCACGCCACTATTCCGTCGCTAATCAGTCGTGGAGCGCCGCAAATCTCCATGATGGCGCCCACTTCCTGGCAGCCCGATTCGCTCAGACAAATGGTCGTTTACGGAGACGAAGATACTGCCGCGGTCGTGGCCTATCCATTCGGCAAAGGAGAAGTCATCTGGTGGGCCAGCGCAACTCCGCTCACGAATCAAGCGATCCGCAATTCAGGGAATCTCGCGTTCTTCTTGAATTGCGTCGGCGCATCCCGCCAAAACGAGATTTTGTGGGACGAATATTTTCATGGCGTGCACGGTTCTCTTTTTACTTTTCTTCGTCGGACTCCTCTGCTTTGGGGGGCGGCCCAATTCGGCCTGATCCTGCTGGCCATTTTCGTTACGTATTCACGCCGTTTGGGCCCGGTCCGCGCGCCGCTGACACAGTCGCGCCTTTCACCGCTGGAATTCGTCGACACGCTCGGCGATTTGTATTCTTTCGCACATGTTGCGTCCGCCGCTGTCTCCATCGCATACCGCCGCTTCCAATTTGTTTTGGTCCGCAAGCTGGGCCTTCCTCTCGACACATCCCCGGCGGATTTGGCGAAGAGCGTCGCGGAAAGCTTGGGCTGGGACGAAGCGCCTCTCGCAGATACACTCAAGCAATGCGAGCTTGCTTCCAAGAACGAAAAAATCGGCGACAGTGAGGCGGCCAAGTTGGTTCAGCAGCTCTACGATTATTCCGCACTTCTCGAAGTCCGCCGCGTCAGCGCCGGCGAAACACAAACGGAAAGGCACACCGAATGAAAAATGCACGCGAGCTGGCTGCTTATGTCTACGAGGAATGCGCGAAAGTAATCGTCGGCCAGGACGAAGTCCTGCGGCAACTGCTCCTGGTTTTGTTTGTAGGCGGCCACGCCTTGCTCGAAGGGGTTCCCGGTCTCGCGAAGACTCTCGCCGTCAAGACAGTCGCGCGCGTTTTCGATTTGAAATTTCAGCGCGTCCAGTGCACGCCCGACCTCATGCCTGCTGATGTGCTCGGCGCAAACGTTTTCAACACTGTCTCGAGCGCTTTTTCGCTCCATAAGGGACCGATTTTCACCGACCTTCTCCTTGTCGATGAAATCAATCGCACCCCGCCGCGCACCCAATCTGCCTTGCTCGAAGCCATGCAGGAGCGCCAGGTCACCATCGACGGAGTGCGTCATCCTCTTTCGCAATTCTTTTCCGTGTTCGCAACGCAAAATCCCATCGAGTTCGAAGGCACTTATCCGCTTCCGGAAGCGCAGCTCGATCGCTTTCTGGTAAAAATTCGCGTCACCTATCCGGATGCTGAACAGGAAATCCGCGTGCTCGAAAGATTCCATGAGGGCTTCGACGCAAACGAACTGGAGAATGCTGGGCTCGGCAAGGTTGAACCCGACGCTTTGCAGGCCGTGCGCGCGGAAATTGCGCGCGTTCGAGTCGAGCCGGCGCTTTTTCGCTACGCCGTTTCTTTAGTCGCGCGCACGCGCACCTGGCCCGCTGTGAACCTCGGCGGCAGCCCGCGCGCCGCCGTGTATCTCATGCTCGCTGCAAAAGCAGTTGCCGCAATGGAAGGCCGCGATTACCTCATTCCCGACGACGTGAAAGAGGTCGCCCATCCAGTCCTGCGCCACCGTTTGATTCTCAAGCCCGAAGCCGATCTCGAAGGCATCACCTCCGACCAGGTCATCCGCGAAGTGATCCACGCTGTGGAAGTTCCCAAATGAACGAGCCCGGTCATCTTGTTCCTCAAGCGGCGAGCGCTCGCGCCAAGCCCGCTTCTCGCGTGCCTTTCGCATTTGGCCGCCGTTTCTTTTTGCTTTTGCTGATTGGACTAGTTTGGCTGGGCCCTGCTTGGGCCCACCCGCAATACATTCGTGTGATGTTTGCTTGGGATGTCGCGGCCTTGTTGTTCTGGGTGTGGGACCTCCGCCGCATGCCGCGTCCTGCACAGCTTGAGATTCGTCGAGTGTGGCTCGAACCCGTGCAACTTTGCGTCGAAAGCCACGTTCGCGTCGAAGTGCGCAATTACGGCAAAGAGCTCATCCTCGCGGAACTCTTCGACGACCTTCCGCCCGCTTTTCGCAGCGAAGGTTTTGAAACGGAAATCACCGTTCCGCCCGCCGAAACGGTTGGCATCCGCTATTCCGTGAATCCCCAAGAGCGCGGGGACGCGACCGTTGGCCAGATTTTTCTAAAGTACGGGACTTCCTGGCGCATCGCGCAACGCTGGGCCACCGCCGCTCTTTCGCAAAAAATCCGCATCTACCCCAATCTCGACGAAGCCAAGCGCGACACCATCTATTTGATTCGCAGCCGGCAGGTCGCCTTGCAGTCCCGCCACAAACATCTTCGCGGCCAGGGAAGGGAATTTGAAAGCCTTCGCGATTATCAGGAAGGCGATGAGTGGCGCAACATCTGCTGGACCGCCACCGCGCGGCGCGGAAAGCTAATCACCAAAACGCATCAGTTCGAGCGCAATCAGTCCGTGTGGCTCGTGCTGGACACCGGCCGCCTGCTGCGCGCCCGCGATCACAGCCTCGCCAAGCTCGATTACTCCGTCGGCGCCGCGCTCTCCATGGCGCAGGTAGCCCAGTACTCGGGCGATCGCGTTGCTCTTCTCTGTTACGGACGCCGCATCAAGCAGCGAATTCCGCCCGGCCACGGCCGCGACCAGTTGCGCGCTTTCATCGAATCTCTGGCGGAGATCGAAACCGAGAATCTCGAAGCGGATCATCTGCGCGCCGCGCAAACTTTGCTCTCCGTGCAAAAGCGGCGCAGCCTGGTCATCTGGTTCACCGATTTAGCCGAAACCGCCGCAGTTCCCGACGTAATCGAGAGTTCCTTGTTGCTTGCGCGCCGCCATCTTGTTTTGCTGGTGGTCATGGCGCAGCCGGAACTTCGAGACCTCTTACGCTCGCGCCCGGAGGACGAGTCCGCGATGTTTCACTACGTGGCCGCCGAAGAAATCGTCCATCGCCGCGACGCGCTGCTCGGTATGCTGCGTCAGCGCGGCGCTCTTACGCTCGAAATCGAACCGTCCAAAGTTTCCTCAGTGGTCGTCAACGAATACCTGCGTATCAAAGAGCGCGGAGTGATTTAACGCGGGGTTAGTTCTGGCATGCTGATTTCCGCTGCGATGGGCGCCGCATTGGAAGGCCTCTTCGAAAGATACAGCACCAGCAGTGAGGCAAGCGCGCCGGCGACGAGGAATTTCACCGGAACCGGCAGGTTCGATGGTGAAACAAACCCCTCCACGAATCCCGCCACCAGCAGCAACGGAATCGAGCCCAGCACCAATCGAACGCTTCGCGCTCCTGCTTTTGCCAGCGACGCGCGCCGTGGCAGCCTGCCCGGAAACAGCAATCCCCGCGCGATTCCTAACCCAGCTCCCCCCGCAATGAAAATCGCAGGAAGCTCCAGCACACCGTGCGGCGCCACGAAGCTCCACAACTGCAAACTCATGCCTTCGCGCCAGCACGCTTCGCCCACCACGCCGATCAACAGCCCGTTCAGCAGCATCATCCATACCGTACCGATGCCCGCGGTGATGCCCAGCGCGAACGTGGTAAACGCCACCGTCAGATTGTTTGTCAATATCGCGCTCGACGCCAGCGGCTTTATGGTCACAATGGACTGCGTCCACATTTTATGGTGTTCGATGCTGTCGACCATATTCGGCCCCAGCAGAAATCGCGTGAACCCCGGATCACCCAGCGCTGTTAGAAATCCCGCCGCTCCCGCCGCCAGAAAAATAACGAATGCCGCGAGCGTGTCCGGAAACGTTTCACGGAATATCTGAGGATATTCGTCCCTATAGAACGTCCAAATGCCCTTCGGCTTCGCGCGCCGACCCGCATAAATCAAGTTGTGCGCGCGTCCCATCAATTGATTCAGATAGATCGCAAGTTGCGCGCTGGTCACATCTTCGCGAACCGTTGCCAAATCGGAAGCCGTCTGACGATATAATAGCGCCAGTTCCTGAAGCTCAGCTGGGCTCAGGGTCGAGACGCTGCGGCGCGCGCGTGTTCCAACGAGCTCTTCGAGCCGCGTCCAGTGTTGCCGCCGTTTTTCAAGCCACCGAGTGGAGAGCAATGAACTCCTCTGGCGACAATCTTACCATCGACACTCCTGAGCAAACCTCTCTCCAATTTCCTCTTGCCGGAGTAGGCAGCAGGTTCGTCGCCATGTTTGCAGACACGGCCATCCAGGTAATTGTCGGCGCTGCGGTGGTCCTCCTCGCCGCACTTCTTCACTTATTTCGCTGGATGCCAGCGATGGGTATGCAATGGACCATCGGTCTCGGCGTGCTCGTGATTTTTCTTTTGAACTCCGGCTACTTTGCTTTCTTCGAAGCCATCTGGAACGGCCAGACCCCCGGCAAGCGCCATTTCCAAATCCGCGTGATCAAAGACGATGGCCGTCCCATCAGCGCCTTCGATTCCGTCGCTCGGAATTTCTTGCGCATCGCCGACGAGTTGCCCGCTCTTTACATGGTCGGCGTCATCAGCATCCTCGTGAGCAAGCAGAATAAGCGTTTGGGAGATTTCGTCGCCGGAACGGTCGTCATTCACGAGCAAACCATTCAGGAAGCCCGTCCGTTCCTGCAAACCAAATCTGAAGAATCCGGCCCCGTGTACGACACTTCGCGCATCACTTTGGACGAACTGAACGTGATCGAAGCATTTCTCAATCGCCGCGATAGTTTTGATCCTGCTCTGCGAACTTCCATGGCCGCCCGGCTTTCGAAGCGTGTTTCCGAGAAGCTCGGGGTTCAAATCGGCGGCTGGCCGCACACGGAGAAATTTCTCGAGGCTATTTACGAACAATATCGTTCTGTTGGACGCCTGTTTTAGGCTTGGGCCCCGGCGAATTATCCGACTTGCGTAATGGATGACGAGTAGTGGGCATCCGGAAACAATCCACTTGGTCGCAAAATGCGCTATCAGAAAGCGCACAAGTTCGTGCGAAAAGGTTGTGCTTTTGGCACGCGCACCGTCGCGGCGCACAGCCTTTAGGATCATTAACTTTACGCGTGGATTACAGAACCCTTTCAGCACGTGTTTCAAAAACCCCGCAGGGTCGTGCCCCGAAACCTTCGATTTTTCAATTAAGAAATAGGTAGTTCTTGTGGCAAAGATCACTGGCCCAACGGGCCGGCAATACATCGCGAACAGGTTCCCACGGCAATCCGCATCCCCGGCTCGCTATGCCAGGGCCTCCTCCGTGACGGCTCGCGCTCCTGCGCTGATTGCCCTGGCATTCTAATCGTCAGGTTAATGGGCAATTGCTTAAGGAAGTCTATTTGTTAAACCATGCATCCAGCTGCAATACGCGGCGCATGGGGAAGCATAGATTTAGAGCAGGTGTCAGGGTTCAGAGATCAGGAAACAGAAATCGGGAACTCCAAATTCACAATTGACATCGATGGATAGTCCACTACCATATGGTTGTGGATAAATTAGATATAATGTTTGCGGCTCTGTCTGATCCAACCCGCCGGGCGATGATCGAACAACTCTCCCGCGGGCCTGCCTCTGTGCATGTTCTGACGGAACCGTTTGCCCTCTCGCAGCAGATGATTTCAAAACATGTTGCCTACCTGGTGCGGGCGCGGATTGTGATCAAGACGAAACGTGGAAGAGAGAGCGTCTGCACGCTTAGGCCAGAGGCGATAAAGACAGTTAGCGACTGGGCGATTCGCTATCGGCGATTCTGGGAAGAGAGATTCGACAGGTTGGATGCGGTTGTGAAGCAAATGAAAAAACGGAGGCTAGAGATGACAAAAAACAAGGTTGACCAGGCAGAGCGGATGGTTATTACAAGGATTTTTGATGCCCCACGCGCATTGGTTTGGAAGGCGTGGACAGACCCGAAATATGTGATGCAGTGGTGGGGACCGAAGGGTTTTACTTCACCTGTTTGCAAGATCGATTTTCGTGTAGGAGGAAAATTTCTCTGTTGCATGAGATCGCCGGACGGCCAGGAGGGCTGGAATGGCGGGGAATACCACGAGATTGTTCTGCATGAGAAGATTGTTTACTCCATGTACTTTCCGGACTCGGAGGGAAACAAGATTGATCCTGCGGAGCTTGGAATAGAACATGAGGCCATAGACGCTGCGCGCGACGCGGTTATTTTCGAGGATTTTGGAAACGGCCAGACGAAAGTCACCTTGATTGGAAATGAAACCATGGAGAACGCAAAGAACAGCGGGCAACTCGAGGGCTGGAATGAAATCCTCGACAAAGTTGCCGCAGTTGTTGCGGGGCTGGCGCAAGCGAAATAGGAAGTTGAAGTTTTGATCGTCATGCGTGAGATACAGCTAAGGCTGGCGGCGGCTTAGCTTGACCAACCGTGAGCTAAGGGATTCGATAGAGCGCCTCGCCAGCGATGTGGATGGCACCACCGCTATCGGGCTTGTCGTGGAACGCAAGGGAGGAAGCGATGCTCTCCAAGGGCACGTTGTGGAGGAAATCTTTTGCATCGCCCGTGAGGCCCTTACAAATGCCTTCCGCCATTCGAAGGCATCGCGAATCGTCGTGGAACTCGATTATCGGCGTCGACAGTTCCGGTTCAGTTGCCGTGACAATGGCCGCGGCTTCGATGCAGATGTCTGGCAGACGAATGAGGCGAATGGCCACTGGGGATTTCGAGGCATGGCGGAACGCACGGAAAAAATTGGAGGCAAATTTTCCTGCATAGGTTCTACTGACGAAGGAACTGACGTGCAGGTCAGCATTCCAGCACGTCGAGCCTACGTCCGCAGTAATGGCTTCCGGCTCTTTTCGCGAAGAGGGGGAGGCGGCATAGTCCATTGATTGTCCCTGGCGATGAATATCACTGGCCTGCAAACGTGGGTGAACCTGAGAGTACCATTGAGCGGGCCCTACTACCGCCAGAGAAGGTGTTCTGCCGAAGGCAGACATCCAGCTCCATCCCACATCGCAGCGAACTGGCGGGCATTAAATGGATGAGTGCAAGCGGTGTTCGGTCCAATCCAAGGGTAGGGCAAATGGCTGGAAAATCCCGCAAGCGCCACCAGAACCGGCACTTCGATTTTTGATACCGCTCTCTTCGGGAACAGGAGGACGGTGGTTCAAATCCACTCGCCCCGACCGAATTCTTTTGTCATCACCAACTTATAGAACGCGCGACCTCCTGGTGTTACACGAAGAGGTCGCGACTTATATTAAGCATAACTAGCTCACGTCGACACGGAAGAAATCGGCGGCAGATTGATGGCTCGATACGAATCCCTCTCCACACGCCTCAGACCGTGCACCAGAAATTCTTCGCCTTGCAGTTCGTCCAGCGACGTGCGATATGCCGCGTCTTCATTCTGCCTTGCGGAAAGCAATTCCCGGTAGCGGTCCTCCAGGTGTTGCGCA
>JASHRL010000299.1 GCA_030037355.1 Candidatus Acidiferrales bacterium
GCGTACTCTTCGACATAAGTCCCATCCGCAAGTTTCTTGACCATTCCATCCGCGCGAATCTTATAGTGGTGTCCTTGATTGACTCCCGTCATCCAATAGCTCAACTTTTCTCCGTTTTTGTAATGCCGGCTGAGCAGATTCGCACTTGTGGGATTCGGCTGCGGAAGATTCCAGTTCCGCTCTAATGGCGAAACACCCGCGCCCAATGCGGCCAGCAATAACCCGGCGAGCAGTGGTGAAATTGTCTTGAACAACATCGGTCTAACCCGATAGGCCCGAGCGGAGCTTGCTGATGCCGCGCATTTTGCCCTTCATCGAATTGCCGTACATCTTCATCATGCGCCGCATTTCGGAGTATTGCTTGAGGACTTCGTTCACTTCCTGCACCGTCGTACCGCTGCCGCGCGCGATCCGCTTGCGCCGCTTGCCATCGATTAAATCCGCGTCGTCGCGCTCCGCTGCGGTCATCGAGTTGATGATCGCCTCGGCCGTCTTCAGCCGAGACTCATCGATTGCCGCATCTTTCGGCAATTTCGCGAACGGCCCGATTTTCGGCAGCATGCCCATGAGCTGTTCGAGCGACCCCATCTTGCGGATCTGCTGCAGTTGATCGCGAAAATCCTCCAGCGAAAATTCGTTGTGCTGGATCTTGCGCTGCAGCTCGCGCGCCGTCTTTTCGTCGATGGTCTTCTCGGCTTTTTCAATCAGTGTGAGCACGTCGCCCATGCCCAGAATGCGCGAGACGATGCGGTCCGGATGAAACGGCTCGATGGCGTCGTATTTTTCGCCGATACCGGCGAATTTCACGGGCGCGCCGGTGACTTTGCGAATCGAGAGCGCCGCGCCGCCGCGCGCGTCGCCGTCGAGTTTCGTCAGCGCCACGCCGGTCAGCCCGAGCCGCTTGTGGAATTCTCCCGCCGAGCGCACCGCGTCCTGCCCGATCATCGCGTCGGCCACAAACAGAATTTCCGCCGGCGACAACTCTTTCTTGAGCAGCGAAAGCTCGTTCATCAATTCATCGTCGATGTGCAGCCGGCCCGCTGTGTCGACCAGCACCACGTCGTAAGCCGAGAGTTTCGCTTCCTTCATCGCTCCGCGCACGATTTCCAGCGGCTTGTCCGTCCCCGCTCCTGGCCAGGCGGGAGTGCCCGTCGCCTTGGCCACCTGCGCCAGTTGTTCGCGCGCAGCCGGGCGGTAAACGTCTGTCGAAACGACAATCGGCCGGTGCCCATTCGCTCCCAGCCATTTCCCAAGCTTGCCCGTCGTCGTCGTTTTGCCCGAGCCTTGCAATCCGACGATCAGCCACACAGAAGGCGGCCGCGACGCGAATTGCAAGCGCACTTCTTTGCCGAGCAGCTCCGTGAGCTCGTCGCGAACGATTTTCACCACCTGCTGATCGGGCGAGAGCTGCAGCAGAACTTCCGATCCAAGCGCCTTCTGCCGCACGTGCGCAATCAACTCATCCACCACGCCCAAATTCACGTCTGCGTCGAGCAGCGCTTCGCGAATCTGCGCCAGCCCGGCATCCAGATGTTCTTCCGTCAGCTTCCCTTGGCCGCGCAGATTCTTGAACGCGCGTTGCAGTTTGTCGGTGAGATTCTCAAACATCGTCGATTCGCTTCCCATTCTCAGGATAGCCTACCCCGCCGGATTTGAGCAACGTGCCTCACGCTGCTCTCGTACGAACCGCAAATCGCTTCTTCTCTTCGTGTGTTAGCATCGAATGTTTGGCAGGCGTTGCGGAAACCATAAGGGGTCGAGCGTGAAAAACGGGACAGTGTACATCCTGAGCGCGGTGCGAACGCCGATTGGCAAATTCGGTGGCGGGCTCGCGGAGCTGACGGCTCCGGATTTGGGCGTGATTGCCGTGCGCGCAGCGCTCGAGCGAGCTTTTGGCGGCGCATTGCCTCCCGAACGCCAGCCCGGCGAAGGCGGCCCAGTCGAAGAAAGCATCAAGAGTGCGCAGAGCGCAAATCGCACTTCCGCAAAGGCGCCCTGGCGCGTCGATGAATTGATCTTTGGTAACGCGCGTCCGGCGGGCGTCGGCCCGAATCCTGCGCGGCAAATCGCCTGGCGTGCCGGGCTGGGCGACGACGTCCCCGCTTTCACCGTGAATATGGCCTGCGCCTCCGGCCTGCGCTCTATCGTACTTGGCTGGCAGGAAATTCTGACCGGCGAGGCCGGAATCGTTGTCGCTGGTGGCGCAGAGTCCATGTCGCGCGTACCCTATCTGGTCGACGCGCGCTGGGGCGTGAAGATGGGCAATCAGCCGCTCGTCGATGCCATGTATCGCGACGGTTTCTTGTGCCCGATTTCGAAAATGATCATGGGCGAAACCGCCGAAGTTCTCGCCGAGCAATACAAAATTTCGCGCCAGGAGCAGGACGCGTTCGCCGCCGAAAGCCACCGCCGCGCCGCCCGCGCGCAAAGCGAAGGCCGTTTTCGTGCGGAAATCATTCCCGTCGAGCGCACGGACAAGAAAGGCAACATCGCGCGCCTCGAAACCGATGAGCACGTCCGCGCCGACGTCACCCCCGAAAAAATGGCCAAGCTCCCGCCAGTCTTCAGCAAAACGGGAACCATCACCGCAGGCAACGCCAGCGGAATCACCGACGGTGCCTCATGCGTCGTCCTCGCCAGCGAAGAGCGCGTGCGCGAGCTCGGCGCAAAACCGATTGCGCGCATCGTCGACGCAACCATTGCCGCCGTGGACCCGCGCGTCATGGGCATCGGTCCCGTGCCCGCCGTCCGCAAACTCCTCGCGCGCACCGGCACGAAGCTCGAAGACTACGCCGCGATCGAGCTGAATGAAGCTTTCGCCGCGCAGGTCCTCGCCTGCGACCGCGACTTGCATTTTCCGCGCGAGCGCCTCAATCCCAATGGCGGCGCGATCGCTCTCGGCCATCCCATCGCCTGCACCGGCGCGCGCATCATGACCACGCTGATTCACGAAATCCGCGGCGCCGACGGAAAATCTGCCGTGGGAAAAAAGGGTTTGGCGACGCTCTGTGTTTCCGGCGGCCTCGGCGTCGCCGTCGAAATCGAAATCGTGTAAGAACTCACTCGCAGCCTTCCAAAGCCGGGGTTGCGGCGGCAGAACCACATTCGAAACGCGCGCTTAGCCGCGCGCCCATTCCGCAGTAGCATTTCTTCAGGGTGCAATTCATCCTCAGAGGACGCGGGAGAAAGTAATGCGAGCTCAGACTCAGGAAACGAAACTAGGGCGTGTCGCTGTCGCCGGCCACGTGGCGCCGGTGCCGCCGAAGCCCGAAGAATTCAAGTTCGTAAAGTTTGCGATAGAAGGTAGCGTCGCGCGGCTCACGCTGAATCGTCCCGAGCACAACATGCTCAACGAGCGCATGCTCGCGGAACTCGCCGTAGGCATTGATTCGCTCGAAGGCCGCCCCGAAGTAAAGCTCATCGTCCTCGATTCCGCGACCCCTTCCTTTTGCGGCGGCATCGAGCTTGGCGAATACACGCCGCGGCGCGCCTTTCAGGTCCTCGACGCGCTGCAGCACACATTTACCGTCATGCTCGACACGGCCAAGCCTCTTCTCGTCATTGTCAATGGCCCGGCGTTTGGCGGCGGCGCGGAACTGGCCGCGCTCGGCGATCTTGTGATTGCCACGCCGAAAGCAAAATTTGCGCAACCCGAAATCAAGCTCGGCGTTTATCCGCCGCTCGGCGCCGCGATTCTGCCGTATATCGTCGGCCCGAAGCGCGCACTCGAACTTGTCCTCACTGGAGAAGTCATTAGCGCAGAGCGCGCCCTCGGCCTGGGCCTCGTCAATCGCGTCGTGGCCGAAGACAAACTTGAAGCCACCGTGAAGGAAGTGATCGCCCAGGTCACTGCGCACTCCGGGCCGGTGCTGACCATGGCCAAGAAAGCCATCCTCGGCTCCATGGGCCTTTCTCTCCGTGAAGGCGTGCGCCAGTCCATGGAAATTTTCCTGAACGAATTGTCGTCGCTCGAAGACGCGAGCGAAGGCCTGCGCGCGATCGCCGAAAAAAGATCGCCGCAGTGGAAGAATCGCTGAATTTGGGCATAGAGCCGTTCGCGGCGAGCGCATTTGACTCGCCGCACGCTTGCGCATAGACTCGGAAACGAAAAATTTAGCCGGCTCGCGGGATGCACCAAAAGGAAGGCTGTGTAAATCGGCCACGGTCCCGCCACTGTGATCGGCGATTTATTGGTTTGAACCGCCGAGAGTCAGGAACTTGCGCGAGCCGCTAGAGGCGTCACTCTTCGCGAGAAAGAGTGGCGAAGCGCCCCATGGTCTCTCGTGGGGCTTTTTTATTTTGGGAGATGAGTTCGAAATGTCGGGTGGGGGAATTTTGACGAGCAGGATGAGGCGAAGATTTGCCGTAGCCTGCAGCATCCTTGCGCTCGCGTATTGCTCTGGCATGCGCGCAAGCGCCGATACGCGCCGCGCCAAGCCGCAGGCGGCCGTGGCATCTCAGACCGCCATGCCACCCAGCGTTCCCGTGAAAAAAATGACGCGCGAAGTCGTCGACGAAGTCGGCCGTCACATCATCGTCCCGAATGACGTTCGCCGCATCGTCTCCCTTGCGCCCAATCTAACCGAAATTATCTACGCGCTTGGCGCTCAGGATCGCCTCGCCGGCGTCTCCGCGTACAGCGATTATCCTCCGGATGCAAAGACCAAGCCGAGCGTCGGAATGCCGATGAATCCCAGCCTCGAAGCCATCGCCGGCGCGCAACCCGATGTCGTGCTGGTGACTTCGGCGATCAATCTCATGTCCACGGTCAACGCGCTGGATCACGCTGGCATTGCTGTCTACGCTACCGATCCTCACACCGTCGAAGGAACCCTCGACTCCATCCGTCACATTGGTGACGTGATTGGCGCACAGGCGCAGGCGGAAACTCTCGTGGCGAAATTGCAGCAGCAGCTCGATGATTTGAAGGCGAAGCTCGCCGGGGTCGCGCCCACGCGCGTTTTGTTCGTCGTATGGGATCAGCCGCTGATGTCCGTCGGCGACAATACCTTCATTTCCGACGCACTCCGCTGGGCCGGCGCTGTCTCCGCGGTGCATACCAGTCAAAACTGGCCGCATGTGAGCATGGAAGAAGTCGTGCGCCTGAATCCGGATTATCTGGTTTACGCAAGCAACGAAGTGAACACGAATGGTAGCCAATCCCCCGACGACATCCGCAACGCCGAGCATGACGCCATCGCTGAAGAGCTTATGCAGCTTCGCGGCGAACCCGGCTGGCGTGATTTGCCCGCCGTGCGCGATGGGCGCGTCGCGGTCATCAGCGACGAAGTGAATCTGCCCGCGCCGGGACTCATCGACGCTATCGAAGAACTGGCGCGCGAGCTGCATCCCGAAGTGTTCACGCCAAAGCAGCCCGCGGCGCCGAACGCGAGCGAAGAGCATGCAGCGTCGCGCCTCTGGGTTTCCTTGCGTCAGCAGCCAGCATTGGAGGATCGCTCGTGCGCCCGCTGACGCCGCGCCGCATCGCCCTGATTTGCGGTGGCCTTGGCGCAATTCTCTTTGCCGTAGTCGTCGTTTCGCTGCGCGTCGGCGCGTATCCCATCAGCGTCCAAGACATTGCCATGACGCTTTTCCGCGGCGCGATTCATCACTGGGACAGCATCCCGCCCGATTATTCCAACGTCATCTTCGAGATTCGCCTGCCGCGCATCGCTCTTGGCATTCTCGTCGGCGCCGCGCTCTCCGTTTCCGGCGGTTCGTTTCAAGCTTTGCTGCGTAATCCGCTCGCCGATCCCTATGTGCTGGGTGTTTCGAGCGGCGCCGCCCTCGGCGCGATTATTTCGCTCGCATGGTTCCCGCATCAGGTTTGGACCATGCAAGCGCTCGCGTTTCTCGGTGCGCTCATGACCATTGCCGCAGTTTATTTTCTCGGGCGCCGCGGCGGGCAGCTCGACAGCACCACGCTTCTCCTCGCCGGAATCATCACTGCCTCATTTCTTTCCGCCGTCATCATGTTTCTGATGACCACCATCAGCGGTCGCGAACTGCGCGGCATGGCCTTCTGGCTGATGGGCGATCTCTCCAATCCGCCCGAAATCGGGCTGCGCTATCTCTATCCCATCCTTTT
>JASHRL010000300.1 GCA_030037355.1 Candidatus Acidiferrales bacterium
ATGGCGTCGCCGAGTTTGCCTTGCGCTCTTAAAACGAGCGAGAGACCGTAGATTCCCAGCGGGTCATTCGGGTTAAGTTCGAGAATGCGGCGGAACTCTCCCGCCGCTTTTGCATAATCGCGAGCGTGGAAATAAACGCGGCCTGCCCGGTACATCACAACAGGCGAGAGCGGGTCCAATTGCAAAGCCTGCTCGGCGAGAGAGAGCGATTCCTTTTGATCTCCCACCATCGAAAGAATGTAAGCGTACTGATAGAGCGCGGTCACATACCCCGGATTCAATTCAAGAGCGCGCTGAAACTCCTTTTGAGAGCCGATCCAATCCCATTCCGCGGCGTGGCTATACGCCAAGGCCGCATGAGCCTCCGCCAGGGAGTCGTCCAATGCGATCGCTTTTGAAGCTGCCGCTTTGGCTTTGGGAAGGCCATCGGCAGGGATGAGATTGCCGAAAGCGACCAGTTCGACATAAGCGTCGGCCAGGCCGGCGTACGCTTCTGAATAACTGGGATCGGCCACCGTCGCCTGACGAAAATAATCCACAGACTTGAGCAAGCCTTCGCGCGTGCGCTGATTCCAAAAGTAGCGGCCACGCAGATAAAGATCATGCGCCTCGGGAGTTCCGGCTTCGGAATCGGCAAGTTGCGCTTCTTCGGAGGGTGGCACGTTGACCTGTGTTTCACGAAGAATCTGCCGCGCCAAGTCGCGCTGAAGATTCTGTAGTTCCTCGATATTGCGGTTGTAGGTTTCCGCCCAGATGGCGGTTCCTGTGGCAGCGCGGATAAGTTCGAGGCTCACATGAACACTGTTCCCGGAGCGCGCCACGGAACCTTCGACAATACCAGCCACCTTGAGCTCGCGCGCGATATCGGCCGGAGACTGATTTCTCGTCAGATTGTTCGTGACGGATGGCTGCGAAATGACCTTCAGATCTCTGATCTTCGAGAGGTCAGTGATGAGCGTTTCTGTCATTCCACCGGCCAGATAATCCTGGCCGGGATCGCCGGACTTATTCGCAAAAGGCAGAACGGTGATGGATGGGATTCGGGAGTTCGCCAAGGCGCTCTGGGAAGCGAATCGGCCGCGAACGATATAGACGACCGCGAGAGCTGCCATAGTTGCAACGAGCAACGCCATGAAAATTGCAGCGACAGAGCGTTGATTGCGGGAGAAGAATCGTCCCACACGGTAGAAAACAGTAGCCGGGCGAGCTTCGAGGGGCTCGCCTTTCAAATAGTGATCGATGTCGCGCAGGAGCGCGTCGACGGAGCGATATCGAAGCGCCGGATCTTTGTGCATGGCGGTAAGACAGAGAGCGTCGAGCTCCGCGGAAGACGTTTTGCGAGAAACCGCGGCGCTTTTGTGGCGCTCTTTCGGCGGAGACATTCGTTCGATGACGGATGAGGGTTTCTCGGCTTCTTTCTCCGCGAGGATTTTCTCTGCTTGCGCGGGGGTGCATTCGGAGAGATCGAATGGGAGGCGTCCGCAAAGGAGCTCGTACAAAATGACGCCGAGGGAATACACGTCGGTGTGGATGCCGACGCGCTCGCCGCGAATCTGCTCGAGAGATGCGTAGGCGGGCGTCATCAAGCGCAGGCCTGTGGCGGTCTGCTCGACGGATTCACCAAGGCTCTCGACGTGCTTGGCGATGCCGAAGTCGAGCAGGCTGACGGTTCCGTCGTCGCGGACAAGGATGTTTGAAGGCTTCAGATCGCGGTGAATCACGCCGCGATGGTGAGCGTAGAGAACGGCCTCGCCGATGGCACGGAAAAGATGCAGGCGCTCGGGAATCGAGGAGTGATGCTGTCGGCAATATTCGGTCAAAGGAACGCCTTCGACGTATTCCATGACGAAGAACGGCGTGCCGTCTGGGGACGTGTTGGCGTCGTATAAGCGCGCAATAAAGGGATGATTAAGCTGCGCGAGCGTGCGCTGCTCGCTGATGAAACGCTCGCGGCGGGACGGCGAAAGCCAGGCGTCACGGAGAATTTTGATGGCGACAAGACTGCCGAGATCCTCGCGCTCCGCGAGGTAAACGACGCCCATGCCTCCTTCCCCTAGCCGTTTCTTGATGCGGTAAGGACCGAATTTCTTGAAAGGAACGGAATCGCCGGACTCGGCCAGGATTTGCTGCGCGACCTGAGAGACATCGCGGTCGAGCAGAGAAGCGCCGCGCGCATCCTCTGCGAGGAGCGCGGAAACGTCGGAAATTAATGCTTCATCGCCATAGCAAGCAGAACGCAGATAGACGAGGCGTTCGGATTCAGGAAGAGCGGCGGCGTTGTGAAAAAGGGCCTGGATTTTTTCCCAGCGATCGCTGTCCATCGCGGAACCCCTGAGCTGGATGAACGAATGAGGCCGTCAACTGACTTCCCGAAGCTCGTTCGCAAGCCACGCCTTCGCGGCGCGCCAGTCGCGAAGCACAGTAGCTTCTGAAACCTTCAAAAGCGCAGCAGTCTCGGGAACATCGAGCCCGCCGAAGAAGCGGCTCTCGACCATGATGGCCTGTCGCGGACTCATTTCCGCGAGCGTATCGAGCGCCTTGTTGAGCGCCAGCACATCCTTCGCGCAAGAGGGTTTTTCCCGGAACGAACCGTCAAATGTCACGGTAATTTCCGACCCGTGATTTCTCTTTTCCGCATTGCGCCGGCGCGCCGCTTCCACCAGAAGCTGGCGCATGGCGCGGGCGGCAATGCGCTTGAAGTGGAGACGGGAAGTCGCAGCGATTGCGGACGATTTCGCGAGTTTCAGCCAGGCCTCGTTGACGAGAGCGGTGGGATTGAGCGTGGCGCTGGGGTCGCCGCGGCGAACGGTCGCGGCAAGACGGCGCAGTTCTTCGTAGGTAACGCTGAAGAGATCGTCGAGGGAACGACGGCGGGCAGCGCCCTGGATTCCTTCGGGAAGCTCAAATGCCTCGGATGGAATGCGACTATTTCCTGAAACCATGACGGTTTTTTCTTCCCGTTCGCGCATTGCGCAGTGACAGGCAATTCAAAGTGAACTGAGTGGCCGAGGGGTCGCCGAATGCTTGCTGGGGAAAACTCTAGCACTGGCGGGTACCTGGCCGCAATGGGGGCCTTGCGCCGATCTAAGCTGAGACAAGTCAGGGAGATGACTATGAAATTCGCCGCGACCAAGATTCGAAGCACAATGCATTTGGTGGTCGTTTTCGCGTTCGTGATGCTCGGAACCGCCGTGTATGCGCAAACGCAGGCGCAGCCCCAACCCTGCCCGGTTACAACACCGCCGAACGCGCCCGCTGCAAACGCGCCCGTCGCGGCAAACGCTGCGAATGGGAATGCTGCAAACGCGTCCAAGACTGCCAAGGGAACGAAAACGAATCCCGACACGGCAACGCAAGTTTCGAACGAAGCAAATTCCGTATCGAACTCGATCAACTCAACGGCCAACAGTGCAGAATCCACGATGAAAAGCTTGGGCGGGCTCTTCCATAAAAAAAAGGCAGCTCCGGCGAATGCGAATCCGTGCGCGCCTGCGGCTGCGCCGACGACTAATTCCGCGGCAGGACCAGCGGCCCGGCCAATAGGCGCACAGCCTGCGAGTGGATCATCGACGGGAGCCGGGATTAATTTTGATCAGCCCTTCACACTGCCGGCGGGAACCAAGGTCGAGGCGACACTTCTCGCTCCCTATGCAGAGGGCAACTCATTTCAGGTGAGCCCTCATGGCGTTCATGCGGCGACGCTCGCGCACAGCGGCAGCCGCCTGCAAATCATCTATGACGGCGTTGCGGGTCCGGTGTTCGACACTTTTGGCGGCAATCAATATCAGCCGGTTTCGTTTAGTCCGGATGGCAACCACTTCGGCTATTGCGGCATTGCCAGCGAACAATTCAGCGTCATGGTCGATGGCAAGCAGGTCGGCGGCGGCCCACAAGTGAATTCGAACTATACGTGCAACGTTTATTTCTCTCCCGACAGCCGCCATTTCTTTTACACCATGACGACCACAGGCAACGGAGGAGACACCTACATGCGTGTCGTGTTCGACGGCAAGATCGAGCTGCGTCTGGGAGACTTCAACCCGCAAAGCATGACCTGGAGCCCCGACGGCGACAATTTTGCCATGCTCGTCGATTCCTACCCGCCTGTACCCAACGCGGGGCAGCAGCTCGTGGTGAACGGAAGGCCTTCGCCCTTGCCGGGTGGCTCTCCCCAGTGGAGCGCCGACAGCAAGCATCTCTACACCGTCGGCATCCGCCAGGGCCAGGGCCAGACGCTCTTCCTTGACGGCAAACCGCTACTGACCGCCACGCGAATCGTGTTGGCGATCCCGCCCGTTGGGAACATGGCGGTCATGGCCGCCTACCTCAGCAATGGCGGCCGGGGCGGCGTGCTCCAGGAAGCGTGGTATCTCGCCGTAAACGGCCAGAGGGTTCCCGGCAGCGAAATCGTCAGGCCAAGAACAGGCGGTGGCGGCCAGATCGGGCAGATATTTATCAGTCCGGACGGCAAACATTACGCTGCAATCTGCACAAGCGTCACCGGAAAAGCATATGTCTTTGCTGATGGGAAAAGAGGTCTCGATTACGCAAGGATAGACAAATTCGTTGGATTTACCGCGGACTCCTCCAAGCCTGTTTATGTGGGGATGAATGGCAGGGACTACCTCGTTATAGGCGACCAAGAATCGCAATTGCCGGACGGCGGTCAGCAGCCCGTGATCG
>JASHRL010000301.1 GCA_030037355.1 Candidatus Acidiferrales bacterium
CCGCAAAAGTTCACGCCGGCGGGTCAAAGCACGAGAAACCGCAAGACAAGCTATGCGGAATTCCATTCCTTGCGGATCCGCGCGCGTTCCGTTTCGCTCAGACTGAACCAAGACTCAGCGATGTCACGCACGCGCTCGAGCGAAGCTTGCATCTCGGCGTGCTTCTGTTCCATCACTTCGCGCGAAGCATCAGGCGCAACGTAAATCACTGGCGCGACAACCATCACGGCACGTGAGAAGAGATGCGGGACCTGAAAAAGATCCCAGGATTTTTCGAATGTCGTGGCGCGCTGAAGGCCGATGTGAAACATGAAAATCGGCTGGCCGGTCTTTCGCGCGAGCATGACGGGGCCGGGCTTGGCGATGTAGCGCGGGCCGCGCGGGCCATCAATCGTAAACGCAACATCTTTTCCTTCTTCGAGGCGCTGCGCCATCACAACCAGGCCCTTCAGACCGCCGCGCGATGAGCTGCCCTGCGCCGTGCCGAAACCCAGACGCTCGATAACCCGGCGCGTCCATTGGCCATCAAAGTTTGTGGTGTTCATGACGACGACGCCACGATTGCGCCACCACCAGATGGCCGAGAAAATCGAGCGATGCCAGAATGTGCCAATCAACCGCTCGCCTCGGTCGTAAGCGCGCTGGGCGTGCTGCCAGCCGAGTACTTCGAAGCGCAGCGTGGGGCCGATGATACGCAGGGCGAAATACACAACCCAGGCGATGACGGGAATTTGCATCTGACGCCAGCGGGACAGTTTTGGCAGACGAGTGTCGTAATGAAGGTTAACGGATTCCGGCTCGCGCTCGAGGCCGGATGTGGCTGGCTCGCTCATTCACGTATAGTATAGCAACCGTGCGCACGGCTGATTCACAGCTCGTGAAATGCGGATGAAAAAGATAAACGCGGCGACGTGCAAAGGCGGGATATTTGCGGCGGGGCTCGTTTTTTTTCTCTCGCTCACCGCTACGAATGCGCGCGCTCAAGACATGAGTGCGACGCAAGCGGTGACGCTCGGGCAAGTGACCGGGAGCGACGTCACTGTAACAGGGCCAGCAAGCGCGGCGGCAGAAACTGCCGAGAGTGGAGCGCCGGATGTGTATTCAATTATCGATGGAAGTACGATTGTGGTGCATTCTGGGACCGCGCGGCTGGATTTCGCTGGTGGAGGCGAGGCCGATATTTGCGGCCCGGCGAAACTTACCGTGCTAGCTTCGGGCGAAGCCCTCACAATAGCGCTCAGCTTCGGACGCGTGCACGTGAAGATTGATGCGCTGCGACCTATCACGGTCTACACACCGGCCATCCTGGCGACGCCGATCTCCATTCAAGAACAACCACGCGAGATGACGCTGGGTCTCGCGAATACGGGAGCGATGTGCGTGGCGGCGATGCACGGCGCCGTGCAGGTACAGCAGCAATTGAGCGGCGAGACGCTGATGATTCCTGAGCCGAGCGCCGTGCAGTTGGAAGACTCGCCATTTGGCGCCCGTCCGATGACGACGGGATCATGCACATGCGATTACGAGCAGACGGTTGCGCAACGAGAGGCGACCTCGCCAATCACTGCGGCTCAGGGTCAGACGACAACAAGCTCGCCCGAGGCTTCTGCGCCATCAACACCAGTGAAAACGGCAACGCCAACGGCGGCAGAAACGCCTGCACCGTCCCCGAGCAAGACGGCACCACAACCGCCTTCTGCGAGGCGCGAAGTTGCCACGTACACAGCCACAAATCCGACTCTTAAGACGTCCTATATGCGGATCGGGGATGATGTGGAAAGTGGAACGGTCTCCGCAGTGCCGCTTAGTGTTGCGACACTCATGCTGGCGAAGGAAGTAAATGTCCAAGCGGGATGGACTTTTCAGGGAACAGTGATCGGCCCACCAACTGCCGTGAATCAAGCCACACAACCGCAGAGCGCAACACAACAAAACAAGCGGGGATTCTGGAGCCGGTTGCGATCATTTCTCTTTGGAAGCAAGAGTTGAGAATGAGAGGCTCGCGGAGGGGAGGTTGATTGCGCAGCGCCGCGAGCATCTACATACCCTCGTAGTTCGGGCCGCCTCCGCCCTCCGGAGGAATCCAGGTGATTATCTGATAGGGATCGGCTATGTCACAGGTTTTGCAGTGCACGCAATTGGACGCGTTGATTTTCAGGCGCGGCTCGCCTTTGTCGAGAACCATTTCGTAAACTGCAGCGGGACAAAAATACTGGCAGGGGTTGCCGTACTCGCGAACGCAGCGATCCGAGCAAATCGCCGGATCGGAAACGACAAGATGGCAGGGCTGATCCTCCTCGTGACGCGTGCCGGAGTGATAGACATCCGTAAGCCGGTTGAATGTCAGCGTGCCGTCGCCTTTGAATCGCGTGGATTGATCGACGAGTTCGCGAGGACGGTCGAGTTTGCAATAATCCTCGTAGCCCGGCTGGCAATGCATCGGATCCATCAGCCCTCGCCCGCCGCTGATGAATTGCAAACCGGCATGAAAAAGGCCTTTCCACATGCCGCCATGAAAGCTCTGGTGGAAATTTCGAATGGGCCAGAGTTCATCTCGAATCCAGCTTGATTCCAACCTGCGCGAATAGGAGCTGAGCGCTTTTGCAGTTGTGTCGCCGGCGACGAGCGCGTCGTAAATTGTCTCCGCTGCGAGCATGCCGCTCTTGAGCGCGGTGTGGATGCCCTTGAGGCGCTGCGAATTGAGCAGACTCGCGGAGTCGCCGATAATCAATCCACCGGCAAAATTATTTTCTGGGCGCGAATACCAGCCGCCATAGGGCACAGTCTTTGCGCCGTAGCGGACAAGCTTGCCGCCCTCGAGAATGCGGCGAACCCACGGGTGTGTCTTGAATCTCTGAAAGGCTTCATGTGGATCGAAGAGCGAGTCCGCATACTCGAGGCTGATGACCATGCCGAGGGAGACGCGATTGTCGCGCATGCCATAGGCCCATCCACCGCCATATTTGTGCGAATCGAGCGGCCAGCCGGCGGTGTGCGCGACGAAACCCGTTTCGATGCGGCCCGGCTGCACATCCCACAATTCCTTGATGCCGATGCCGTAAATTTGTGGATTTACGCCCTCGAGATGAAAATGATTGACGAGGTCTTTGGTGAGCGAGCCGCGCGGGCCCTCAGCGAGTACGGTGATTTTCGACCGCAGTTCGTAGCCCGGCGTGAAATTGTCCTTCGGCTTGCCGTTCTTGTCGACGCCCTTGTCTTCCGTGATTACGCCCGCAATTCCGTGGCCTTCATAAATCAGGGAAACCCCGGCGAATTGTGTGAAGATGTTTATGCCGGCTTTCTCAACGAGCCCGCCAAGCCATTTGACCAGACGATTGAGAGAGACCACATAGTTCCCGTAATTCTTAAAGGGAGGTGGCGTGATGGGCAATTTCCATTGGCGATTTTGGGTCAGGAAATAAACGGCGTCGCCAGTGACTGGAGTGTCGAGCGGCGCGGATTTTTCGAAGTCGGGGACGAGTTCGCGAAGTGCGCGTGGGTCCATAATGGCGCCGGAAAGCTGGTGTGCCCCGAGCTCGCGCGCTTTCTCAAGGACATAAACATTTTCAGGCGAGAGCCTTGGCGTATGTCCGGCGGCGTTGTGCTGTTCGATCAGGCGCGAGAGGTGAAGAGCGCAGGCAAGCCCAGCAGGGCCGGCGCCGACGATAAGGACGTCGGCTTCGAGCGTTTCGCGTTCGACGGGCATGAGCGGCTATTGTAACAGAAGAGGAGTGGCGGTCTTTTCTGCTGCGATGGAAAGACTGTAAGAAATTAAATGTGAGCATCCCGGAATACAGAAAAAGGACGAATCGCGGGCTGCAGGAGGCTAGCTGGACTTCGTTTTTTCGACCTCTTCTGTTAGAGCAGGAACGATTTCGAAGAGATCGGCAACGACGCCGTAATCAGCGATTTCAAAAATCGGAGCGTTCTGATCTTTGTTAATCGCAGCGATGCAGCGGGAGCCCTTCATCCCAACGACGTGCTGAATCGCGCCGCTGATACCAAGAGCGAGATAAAGCTTGGGCGAAACGGTCTGCCCGGAACTACCGATTTGCCGCTCCATAGGCAGCCAGCCTTCGTCGCAAATCGGACGAGAAGCGGAAAGTTCCGCGCCAAGGGCTTTGGCGAGCTTTTCAGCTAAGGGAATGTTTTCGGGAGCTTTGATTCCTCGGCCGATGGAAACCAGAATCGGGGCCTGCGTCAAATCCACGGCCTGCTTCGCCTCGCGGAAAAGTTCGAGCGGCTTGGTGCGAATCTGCTCGAGCTTTAATTCGACGCTGACCGGCCTAATCGCCACTTTGCCGTCTTCTTTCCTGCTGGCGAGATCCGCGCGAAATGCGCCGGATTGAAAAGAGACGAACCACGGAGCGGCGCCCTGAAAAACAACGTCGGCGGCAGTGCGACCCTGAAACATCTGGCGCACGAAAGTGAGCTTGTTGTTCTCGTAGCGATAGCCGACGCAGTCGCCGATCATGCCCTTGCCCAGCGACGCGGCGAGTTTCGGAGCGAAATCGCGAACCTGATATGTGTGCGGGAAAAGGACAAGGTCAGGTTTCGCTTGCTCGATCACTTGCTTGAGCGCGATGGAGTATGCGTCAGGAGTGTATTTATCGAGGAGGGCATCTTCGACGAGGAGAACTTCACCGAGTTTGAACTCAGCCAGTTCATCTGCGAGACCAGCGATTCCCTGGCCAATTACAACGCCCGAGAGTGACCCGCTCGTCTGCGAGGCGATTTGCTGCGCCGCAGCAAGCGTCTCAAAACTGATCTTGTTCCATTTGCCTTCGCGCTGCTCGGTAATCAGAAGAATTTTCACTTTGTCTCCAATATCAACTGTGCAGAACCTTGGTACAGAGCTACCTCGCGTCCGCGTCTGACTCGAGATACTGAACTCTTCCGCTCAACTTCCAGTCTTTTGACTCGTCTAAACGAACAAGAAAATAGTTTCCAGTCCACGGAACGCGCTCGGTGTTTGATGCGAAGACAACAAACACGATAGCCTCTGTTCTTTTCGAATTGAAACCCACTCGCGAAAAGAAAAATGTACCACCATGCGAATCTTGTTTTTTGATATCGCTACGCGAAATATCTTCGCCAACGACATCATGCTTTAACAAAGTGTTGAAATGATCTTGTAGCTTGGTGCTCTTCGCATTCACCCTTTCAAAGTCATCCCACGTTTCCTGTTCCATTTTCGGCCAGCTCTGTCGAAGCATCTGGTTGATCGTTTTCGGCGTGTCGGGCGGCATTATCATTCCGCCGCATCCATTGAAGTAGATGGGATTCCCGGAGTCCATACCGCACTTGAAATTCAATGTCTTGTCATAAATCGCAGCTGGAGCGTCCTGGGGGAGGTGAACAACGTTCAGCACAGCATCATAAACATTGTAATCCGTTGCCGTGACGTCGTCAGTGTCGGCAGCTGCAAGAGGAGATGGTAATGTTGCGACGATGATGATGAATAGGGTCAGCGTGCTACATATCGCTACCAGTTGCGTTGGATTTCGCCTCATCAGAGCACTCGCGCTTCGTGCTGCAACTTTTCCACGAGCTTTGCGGCGATCTCCTTGGGCGATCCGGTGATGAATTCCGTCTTCTTCGTTTTCTGCGGCAGGTAAATGCGCTCGACGCGCTGCGTAAGTTCGCTCGAGACACCGAGCGAATCGCGCGCAATTGTCGCGATCTCTTTTTTCTTGGCGGCCATAATGCCTTTGAGGGTGGCGTAGCGAGGCTTATTGATGCCGGATTGAATCGTCAGAACAGCGGGAAGCGGCAGCTCAACCCACTGAAACCAGCCGGCCTCGAGTTCGCGCTTCAAGCGCAGATGTTCTCCCTGCACTTCGATCGACATGATGATGGTCGCATGCGGCAGGCCGAGCAATTCCGCAAGCAGCACACCCGTCTGGCCAAAGCCGTGGTCATCACTCTGGAGGCCCGTGAGGATCACATCGAATCGTTCTTTCTGGATTGCCGCGGCAAGCGAGCGCGCCGAGGCCAGTGGATCGAGCGCAAAAAATTTGTCGTCTGCGACATGAATGCCGCGGTCCGCGCCCTTTGCCAGCGCCTCCTTGATCGTTTGCTTCACACGCTCCGGCCCCATCGAAATGGCGACGACTTCGCCGCTGTGCTTTTCCTTCAGCCGCAGTGCTTCTTCGAGCGCGAAGCTGTCCGGCTCATTTGTTTCAAAACTGATGTCCGTTTCGCGGATCCACGATCCGCTTGCGTCGATAACTAGCGGCGCGTCCTTCGCCGGAACCTGCTTCACGCAAACGGCGATCTTCACTGCCCCTCCCAGGTCTTGAAAACGAGCGAGGCGTTGGTGCCGCCAAAACCGAAGGAATTTGAAAGCGCATACCGCATATTCACTTTGCGCGCCTGGTTCGGAACATAGTCGAGGTCACATGCCGGATCGGGGTTTTCATAATTGATTGTGGGCGGCAAGATTTGATCGCGCAATGCGAGTACGCAGATGCCCGCTTCGATTCCACCAGCTCCGCCCAGCACGTGTCCGGTCATCGATTTCGTCGAACTGACCGGAATTTTCTTCGCGTCTTCACCAAACGTGCGCTTGATGGCCAGCGTTTCGAGCGCGTCCCCGATGGGCGTGGAAGTGCCGTGTGCGTTCACGTACCCGACTTCGCTCGGAGCAATTCCAGCATCTTTCAGCGAAGCGCGCATCACGCGATAGGCCCCATCGCCATCTTCGGAAGGCTGCGTCATGTGATACGCATCTGCAGACATACCATAGCCCACGATTTCGGCCAGGATCTTCGCGCCGCGCTGCTGTGCATGGTCCAACGATTCCAGAATCAGCATGCCCGATCCTTCGCCGATCACGAAGCCGTCGCGCTGGGCGTCAAACGGGCGGCTTGCGCGCTCCGGCTCGTTGTTGCGCGTGGAGAGGGCCTTCATTGCTGCGAATCCACCGACGCCCATCGGCGTGATGGCCGCTTCGGAACCGCCAGCGATCATCACTTCCGCGTCGCCACGCTCGATGATCTTGAAAGCGTCGCCAATCGCATGGGCCGAAGCAGAGCACGCCGTCGCGGTGGCTGAGTTCGGGCCCTTCGCGCCCAGCCGAATAGAGACTTGTCCGGAAGCCAAATTGATAATCGCGGACGGAATGAAAAAAGGGGAGATCCTGCCTGGGCCGCCTTGAATCAGCTTGCTGTGCTCGCGTTCGATGACGTCGAATCCGCCGATTCCCGAGGCGATGTATACGCCGGTCGAGGTCCCGTTTTGCTCATTGATTTCCAGTCCTGCCATCTTCACGGCGAAATCCGTTGCCGCGATTGCGATCTGGATGAAGCGGGCCATCTTTTTGATTTCTTTTTTTTCGATCCACTGCAGAGGATCAAAACCCTTTACTTCACCCGCGAACGTGCAGTCGAATCCTGTGACGTCGAATTGGGTGATCGGCGCGATGCCGCTTTTGCCCGCAATCAGGTTTTTCCAGACTTCCTCTGTCCCAATGCCGCAGGCGCAGACCAGTCCGACTCCCGTAACGACAACTCGGCGATTCAATGCGGAGTTTTCTCCTCGTGGGATTTCTGAGGCCGACGAATTACTTCTTCGCCTGGGCGTGTTTGTCGATGTAGGCGATGGCGTCTTTCACCGTGGCGATCTTTTCCGCGTCCTCATCGGGGATTTCAATGCCGAACGCCTCTTCAAATGCCATCACCAGCTCAACGATGTCGAGCGAATCAGCGCCCAGGTCGTCCACAAAGGAAGCCGTTGGCGTCACTTCGCCCTCATCCACACCCAGCTGCTCGACGATAATCTGCTTCACGCGTTCTTCAACGCTGGCCATTCTCTCTCTTCCTCCGGTTTCGGCGTTCGGTGAATCTCCTGCGAACTACTGCGCGGCTGCCCCGACTCTTACTCCAGGTTCATTCTATGCGGGCTGCGAAATCAGGTCAACCAAAGAGAGCCAAAGATGCCCGACCGGGACGAGCCGCACGAGACATCCTTATCTGGCCGCGTTTTGAGCCCACATTTCTTACCGCCACTCGGCCCCGCGCGTCAATCCTCAGACGACGACTCTTGCTCGCAAATCACGCTGCGGTAAGCAGAATTGGCTCGCTATCGGTGATGACGAGCGTATGCTCGTAATGGGCGGAAAGGCCTCCATCCACGGTCTTCACCGTCCAACCGTCCCCGCCGTCCACCGGTTTGCCCGAGCCCATAGCAATGATCGGCTCGACGGTGATGACCAAACCCTTGGTCAGAAGCTGACGCGCCGAGGGATCATCAAAATTGGGTACCGTGGGCGTCTCGTGAATCGTCCGGCCGATGCCGTGGCCGCCGAGCTCACGAATAACGCGAAAGCCGCTATCGCGTACCTCGTGTTCGATCGCGCGGCCAATTTCGTTGACGCGGCAATTTGCGCGGGCGAATTGCATCGCCTTCCCAAAAGCGCGTTCCGCGCAGGCCGCGAGGCGGCGGGCATCTTCCGAAACGGGCTCGACGGGAACGGTCAAAGCGGCGTCGGCCATATAGCCGTTCTTCTCAAAGGTCACGTCCAGTTTCACCAGGTCACCGGCGTGGATCGTTCGCGAATACGAAGGAATACCGTGCACCGCCTCATCATTGAGGCTAATCAGCACATCTCCCGGAAAGCCGTAAACCATGCGCGGCGCTGAACTCGCTCCATTTTCGCGCATCACTTTGCCACCAATTTCAGCGAGCTTGCCGGTGGTGATTCCTGCCCGCACGCGGTGCGCCATGGCCGTGAGCGCGAGGCGCACGATGCGTCCAACTTCCTTCAAGGCCAGCAAATCGTTCTGATTCTCGATCGACATTCACTTTCCTTGCGCAGCGATTATGAAATCGTGGGGCTCACGAATCGAATGCCGCTGGAACTAGCCCATGTGCATGCCGCCGTTGACATCGAGCACATGTCCGGTGATGTATCCTGCCTCTTCGCTAGCGAGAAAGACAATCGCGGCGGCAACATCGTTTTCGGAGCCGAAACGCCCCAGCGGAATGCGGGATTTCATTTCTTCCTTCACTTTGTCGGGCAGCGGATCCGTCATGGGCGTGGCGATGAAGCCGGGCGCGACGGCGTTGACGGTGATATTTCGCGAAGCCATTTCCGTCGCAATGGCGCGTGTCAGGCCAATCAGACCCGCTTTTGCCGCGACATAGTTTGCCTGGCCGGCGTTCCCCGTCTCTGCGACAACGGAGGTGACGTTGATGATGCGTCCCCAGCGCTGTTTCATCATCACGGAAAGAGCCTGCTGTGTGCAAAGATGCGCGGCGGTCAGATTCGTGCGCAGGACGGTTTCCCAATCTTCGAGCTTCATGCGCAGGGCAAGACCGTCGCGCGTAATCGCCGCGTTGTTGACGAGAATGTCGAGCCGGCCAAACTTTGCCAAAGCCTGCTGGAAGCCCGACTTGATTTGTTCCGGTTCGGCTACGTCCATTTTCACGGCGAGTGCTTCGCCACCTACAGCTTCAATTTGCTTCACAACTTCGACCAGGTTTTGTTCGTTGCGCGCCGCAGCAGCAACGCGTGCGCCAGCGGCCGCCAGGGCGATTGCCGTCCCTCGGCCGATTCCCTGGGACGCGCCCGTAACCAATGCAACTTTGCCTTGAAGTGAAAGCATTGTAGTCTTCAATTCCTCTTGGATGAAATCACGCTTCGGCCGTCTCAGAACGCGCTTGCGCGATTTTCTCGATCGTGGATTGCAAGCTCGTTGAATCTTCGACATTTAGGCAACGCACGGAGCGGTCAATCTGACGGAGCAAGCCACTCAGGACGCGCCCGGGGCCGACCTCAACGAAAATGCGCACGTCTTGTGCAATCATCTCGCGAATGGAATCTTCCCAGCGCACCGGCGCACACACTTGGCGAATGAGCGCGGCGCGGGCCTCGTCGCCTTGGGTAATCGCCTCGGCGTCCACATTGGTAATCAGAGGAAAACGCAAATTGCTGAACTTCGCTGCCAGCAGGTCCGCTTCCAGACGCTTCTCGACAGGCTTCATCAACTCGCAGTGGAAGGGAGCAGACACAGCCAGGACGACGGCGCGCTTCGCTCCACTCTGCGAGGCTATCTCGACGGCGCGCTTTACAGCGGCGGCGTGTCCGGAGATGACCGTCTGCTCGGGCGAATTCAAATTTGCAGGGATGACGACCTCGTTGCCGGCAGCTTTCTTGCAGATGTCGGCAACTTCCGCCGGGGCAAGTCCGAGGACTGCGGCCATTGCACCGTCGCCGTGCGCGACAGCTTCCTGCATGTATTGCCCGCGGTTGCGGACGAGCTTGATGGCAGTGGAAAACTCGAGGCTCCCCGCGGCAACGAGCGCTGAATACTCGCCCAGACTGTGGCCCGCGACGTAATCGGGAACAACGCCATTCTCTTCCAACACGTGTTCAGCAGCGACCGATACCGTGAGGATCGCCGGCTGCGTGTTTTCGGTGAGCTTCAGTTCGTCTTCCGTGCCCTCAAAACACAGATGGGACACGGAAAAGCCCAGAGCGACGTCGGCGGACTCGAAAATGCGGCGCGCCGCGGGAAATTTCTCCGCAAGATCGCGCCCCATGCCGGAATATTGGGACGCTTGGCCTGGAAATAAGAATGCGAGCTTGCTCATGCGCAGTTCCGTTCTCGATGCATCTCGGCCGCAAAGCCGATTGCGGTTCTAACTCTCTTTGGGAGGAAAGTCCAGCGCGTCGCCGTCTGAGATTCAAGCGCGAGCGCTGGCAACCGCCGCGGAAAGTTCCTGTTCGATCTTCTCGTTTGCTTTGGCCCGGCAAAGCTCAGACGCGACGCGAATCGCGTTCTTAATCGCGTTCGAGTTGGAGCGGCCGTGGCCAATAATGGTGATGCCTCGGACGCCTAACAAAGGCACGCCGCCATACTCGGAATAATCAATCTTCTTGCGAAATTCGGCGAACGCGTGCCGCGAGAATACGTAACCTACCTGTGCGCTCAGGCTGCTTTGCAACGCCTTCTTCAGCATTCCACCGACATGTTCAACAAGGCCTTCGCTGATCTTTAGAACAATATTGCCGACGAAGCCGTCGCACACGATGACGTCTACGTTGCCCTTGAAGAAGTCTTTGCCTTCGACGTTGCCGACGAAATTCAGCGAACTGTGCTTGAGACGATTCGAAACCTCGCGCGTCAACTCGTTGCCCTTCATTTCTTCTTCGCCAATCGAGAGTACGGCGACGCGAGGCCGCCGGACGCCGAAAATTGTGCGGCAGTAAATCTCCCCCATGATGGCGAATTGCTCGAGATGTTCAGGTCTGGAGTCCACGTTGGCGCCGACATCCAAGAGAACCGCCGCGCCGCCCTTCGCTGTCGGAAAGGGCGCGGCGAGCGCCGGGCGGTCAACAGAAGGCAGCGTACCCAAGATAAACCGCGCGACGGCCATCACAGCACCGGTATTTCCAGCGCTCACAATCGCGTCCGCCTGCCCCTGACGCACCAATTTGGCCCCAACATGCACCGAACTGTCGCGCTTCTTGCGGAAAGCCAGGGAGGGCGAATCGTCCATGGTGATTACTTCCGTTGCGTTCACGACTTCAAGGGGAAGGCCGCGCCACGACTGACGGTTGAGTTCAGCGCGCACCTTTGATTCCACGCCGACGAGGAGAATGCGCACACCGTATTGGCGCGCCGCAAGCACGGCTCCTTCGACTTCCGCACGAGGAGCGTGGTCGCCACCCATGGCGTCCAACGCAATGGTTATCATCGGCTCGTACCCGCTCAAATTGACTTGGGAGACTCCGAGATTCCCAAGCTCGGAGATCAGGCTTCCGTGTCCACAACTGCCCGGCCCTTATAATACCCGCAATGGGGGCAAGCGCGATGCGCGAGCTTCGGCTCGTGGCAGTGCGGGCACTTCGCGATGGACGGTGTTTTCAGATGGTCGTGCGCACGCCGCGTACTGGTGCGTTTCTTCGAGTGTCGTCGCTTTGGATTCGGCATTCTAACTCCTCGCGCGGAGGACGCACGGCGCCCTTCCGCCAAATTTGGATCTCAATATTTTTTATTGCTTTTTCGACCAGTCCTGCTTGAGACGTGCGAGCGGCGCCAGGCGCGGGTCGGCGGCATGGGTTTCGCAGCGGCACTCTTCCTGGTTCAAATTCACCCCGCAGTGCGGACAGAGCCCCCGGCAATCGCTGCGGCAAATCACCTTCATGGGAAGCGACAAATTGACCTGTTCGGCGAGGACGTCGGCAAGGAAAAGACCGTCTCCTTCGAAAAATGCCACGTCCGTATCATCCAGGTTCAACCGGACTTCCTCTTCCCGGCTGATGGAAGTCATCGGCCTGTAAAAAAGGTCGAAATTCTTGCTCACTTCCTCGACCACTGTCTCCAAGCAGCGCGCGCAATTCAGCTCTAGACGAGTGTGAAACGCGCCGTAGATGCGAATCTGGTTGTCGACCAGCTCCGCCGTGGCACGTACGTCCAGCGGCTCGATTTGGCGGAACTCACCAGAATGGAAATCGAGGGTACCCGGAGCGTAATTCCGCCGGATACGAATCTTGCGCGTGGCCAGTTCGTGTACGTCGAGAAACATGAAAATCCCAGGGAAAGCGAATGAAACCTCATTATAAGGTGCGGTCAGGCAATGTCAAGGAAACGACCTGGAAACCATAGGAATGGTGCGAATCGGATACTTACCCTTCCAGACAGAGGATCAGGACAGGTCTCGCCTCCCCTGTTCTAGATCAGGAAACACTGAACCGACAATCGGCTCAATTCGCAGGCTTTGCTTGCCTACCGATCTGTATTCGATGCTGTTCGAGCAAGAAATGATCGGTCATGCCGGCAATGTACTCGCAGACGACGCGGTGCCGGGGCTCCCTGTGGGTCTTTTCGGCATAAGCGACGGGCATTCTTTCCGGATATTGCAGATAAAACAGAAATAACTCATCGAGGGCCGCCACGGAACGTTCGCGATCCTCCGTGATCACCGGGTTTTCATAGAGCCGCATGCTCAGAAAGCTCTTGAGCGCCATGTCCTGCGCAGCGACTTCAGATGAAAAGCTTGCAAGCCTTCTGGCATGGCGGCGGACATCTTCGACGGTCGTAACCCCTGCGCGAGCTACCTCGGAGCGCGTATGTTCGATCAAATCCGTGGCCAGAGTGTCCAAAACTCGCTTGAGAGCTTCGTTGAATTTCAGTTTCTTGCGTCCGTTTGGATGCAAACGGTCAACGTCGCTATAAGCGCGTCCAAATATAGGTACCGTAGACACAAGATCATCGAGCTGCAAAAGGCGCGCTTCAAAGCCATCGTCAAGATCGGCAGTGTTGTACGCGATCTCGTCGACCAAGTCGATGAGCTGTGCTTCGAGCGGAGGATGCTGATCGAGAAGGTATTCGGAAAGCTCAGGAAACTCCGCTTCGGAATAGTCGCGGGAATGTTTGATGATTCCCTCGCGCACTTCGAAAGTCAAATTCAAACCCGGAAAATCCAAATAGCGCTGCTCGAACTGTTCGACGATATAAAGCGCGTGCAAATTGTGATTAAACCGATCGCCATGCTCGCGCATGCGGCGATCGAGCTGGCGTTCACCGGCATGGCCAAAGGGTGGATGGCCGATGTCGTGCACAAGGGCCAGAGCTTCAACGAGATCGGTGTTCAAGCCTAGCGCACCCGCGACCGTTCGGGCGATCTGGGCGACCTCGAGAGTGTGCGTCAATCGATTGCGGAAGTGATCCGAATAGCGCGTGGTGAAAACCTGCGTCTTCGCTTCCAGACGCCGGAAAGCGCGCGAATGTACTACGCGATCGCGGTCACGAGCGTAATCGTTGCGATAGGGATGCGGGGGCTCGGGATAGCGCCGACCGCGCGTTTGGCTCACATCCATCGCATAAGGGGCCAAATTCAAATCAGCGTCCATGGCCGCTATTGTAGCGGAACACCGCAGCGCTTCCCATTGCCGCTGTTCCCGGGCGCCTTCGATGTTAGAATCGCGGCCCGGCGCCCAATCGTACTTGCGATCTCACGATGCCTCTTGCACTCGCTTTCATTTGGCCGCAGCCGCTTGACCCGCTGCATTCGCTCGGGCTCTCCGCGCTTCTGGCGATTATTCCGCTGCTGGTTGTTCTGTCGCTGATGGGTGGATTACGCAAGAGCGGCCTTTTTTCTTCTGCCTGCGGCCTAGTCGTGGCTGGGGCCCTAGCGATCATGGTCTGGCGCATGCCGGTCGTGCTTGAGGCTTGGAGCGTTGTATACGGCGTGATCTATGCGCTCTGGTCGATCCTGTGGATCGTGTTCGCTGCGCTCTGGCTCTATAACCTCACGGTCGAAACAGGCCACTTCGAATTGCTGCGACGCTGGATGACGCAGAATGCGTCCGGGGACCCTTGTATTCAGGCCGTTCTCGTGGCATTTTGCTTCGGTGCGCTGCTGGAAGGCACGGCTGGTTTCGGCGCGCCGGTTGCCATCACAGCTTTTCTTCTTGTCGGCATGGGATTCGCACCTCGCCGAGCCATTCTGGTTTCCCTTATCGCCGATACGGCGCCTGTGGCGTTCGGCGCGCTTGGCATTCCTATCGTCGCGCTGGCCGGTGTCACTGGGATTGACTTGATGAAGCTTTCCTCGATGGAGGGCCGCCAACTCCCCTTCCTCTCCGCTATCCTGCCTGCATATCTTGTTTGGGTCGTGGCGCGTGGCAAGGGGTTGAAACGTGCCTGGCCGGCGGCTTTCGCGGCAGGAATCAGTTTTGCTCTCGCGCAATATTTCGTCTCGAATTTCTGGGGTCCTTGGGCGGCAGATATCATCGCCGCACTAGCGTCGATTGCCGCTGTAGTCGCCTTGCTCCGTTTCTGGAAACACGGTGCGGCATCCGATTCCGACACGGCGAACCCTCCCGGCGGGGAGAGCGTTTCTGTTTCCTCATCTGAAGCGTTCATTGCTTGGCTGCCGTGGATTCTTCTTTCCGGCGTGATGGTTCTGTGGTCGTACCTGAAGGTTTTTTCGAAAGGCCAAGTTACCTTCGAAATCCCTCATCTCCATAATGCGATTCTCATTACACTCTATGGCCAGCCTTACGCGGCGCGCTATTCCTTTCAGCCGCTGGCCACAGGTACTGCGGTTCTCACGGCAGCTATTCTTACAGCGCTGTGCCTTCGTGTGCGGCCCAAGACGTTCGCCCTAGCTGGTGTGAAAACGCTGCGCCAGCTTCGCGTCGCGGGTCTTACCGTGCTTCTCATCGTCGCGCTGGCCTATCTTTACAACTATTCTGGGATGGCCTACACGCTCGGCGCTGCGGTCGCCCATGCAGGCAGCTTCTTCCCGTTGCTCAGCAGCTACCTCGGCTGGGTCGCGTGCTTTCTGAGTGGGAGCGACACGGCGAGCAATCTGCTTTTCGGCAATTTGCAAGTGGCTGCTGCGCATCAATTGCATTTGAATCCTGTGCTGATGGCCGCGACCAATTCCTCCGGCGCGATTACCGGTAAAATGATCTCGCCGCAAAACATCGCGGTGGGCGTCACCACCGTCGGCCTCATCGGCGAAGAGGGCAAAGTCCTTCGCTCCACGTTCTGGCACAGCTTGTTCTTCGCCCTACTGATCGGTCTTTTGGCGCTCGCGCAGGTCCACTGGCTTGGCTGGATGGTTCCATAAACACCGCGCCCTAAACATCGCGAGACTTCAACACCTATGGCGCCAGACGGCGTTCTCGCCTTACACTATCTGCGCAGTTCTGAGGAGGAAATCATGGCAAGAAAAGCTACGGCAGTCTGGAATGGCATGCTTCGCGACGGCAACGGCACGATTTCGACGGAAAGCGGCGTGCTTTCGAAGGCGAATTATTCCTTCACTTCGCGGTTTGAAAATGGCAAAGGAACAAATCCGGAGGAATTGATTGCGGCGGCGCACGCAGGTTGCTTCAGCATGGCTCTCTCCGCGCAGCTCGGAAATGCTGGGCTTAAGCCAGAGACGATTGAAACGACCGCTGCAGTCACGCTTGAGAAGCAGGGGGACAGTTTCTCGATTACGAAGATTCATCTCGACGTAAAAGCGCGTATTCCCAATGCCGACCAGGCCGCCTTCGAGAAAGCCGCTGAGGCAGCCAAGGCGGGTTGCCCGGTCTCGAAAGTGTTGAAAGCGAATATCACGATGACGGCGCAACTCGAAAGTCAGCGCGCCAGCGGAGCGTGAACCTCAATGGGGCTGCGGCACAGCGTTGAGATTCCAGATTAATTACTTCAGATATTTGTTGTATTGGACGAAGCCGGAACGTTGTGCAATGCGATCGTAAAGCAGCATTGCGTCAGTGTTTGTTTCGTGGGTCAACCAATAAACGCGCGAGCACCCAGCCGCGAGCGCGACGGCGTATACATGCTCAATGAGTTTGCGCCCGATTCCCATGCCGCGCTTGTCTTCGACGACAAAAAGATCCTGCAGATAGCAATAATTTTCCACGGTCCAACAGGAGCGATGGAAGATCCAGTGGACGATACCAACAGCACTATCACCGCTCAATGCAATGGCACCGAACATCGGCTCACGCGGGTCGAGAAGCCTTCTCCAGGTCATGCGAGTCGTTGTCTCAGGAATCTGCTCCTTATAAAACTTCTGATAGCCGTGCCATAGAGGGAGCCATGCCTCGTGATCGGTGATCTGCAGCGGCCTCACTTTGAATACGTCTGCGGAACTCATCCATTCGTCTCCTCGGCAGGCTCCGCCAAAAGGCGTTCTCGCTCGTTCGGTGGAAGCAAATCCTGATCCTCAGCATGTTTGCGGATGTAGCTTGCCACAAATGGGCACAATGGAACGACTCGAAGATGATTCGAGCGTGCAAAATCTAGCGCTGCCCGAACAAGCTTTCCGGCAATACCTTTCCCCTCGAATCCGATCGGCACCTCCGTATGCAGAAGAACAATCCGATCGCCTCTGCGCCGATAAGTGATCACGGCAACTTCATCGCCGAGCTTCGCTTCGAAACGATGGGCTGCCTCGTTGTGTGTGACAAGCACTTGGTCCAGAGACTTCATTGTGCGCTCATTTTCTTCGCAAACTTCTCCTGTAGAACATGGACTTACGGAATCAGCGCAGAAGGTACGAACGCTGGAAGAATTGCCGTCTCCTCAGAGGATTCATTCTCTTCGATGTATGCCGATCCGGTTAACAACATCAGTCCGTGAATTGTTACCTCACCCAAGGCGCTTCGCAGCGGGCAGAGTATACCCGAAACGAGTCCGAAACCGGGGGCATGCAATTTGCAAAGTTTTGCACGATGCGGGAAACCGACAGGCAGACGAGCCAAGTAAATTTCGGCTAACTGGTTATATTTCAGTTGATTAGATTGGCATGTTGTGTGCTCCATTAAGGACAGACCTCGCTGAGAGGCAAAGTAATGCCCGGCGCAGAGCGTACAGTTTGGGAGAGATTTGCATGGGCTTGGGAGTTAATCAGCAGAACCAAGACTCAGTGTTTTCGACGCCTCAGCTGCGTTCCGAGCGCAGGCGCACACGGCGCGTTCGCGTCGGAGTCTACGCACGCGTTCGTCGCTACAACTCCAATGACAACACGGAAGAAGTTCGGCCCGCAGTCAACGTCTCGCGAGACGGCGTATATTTCATTGCAAATCGGCTCGAGTACAAAGAGCACATGCATCTTTATGTCGTCTGTCCAGATTCCGAATCTCGCGGAGATCTTGAGAAAGAGATAGGGCGCGTCGTCCGCGTCGATCCACTCGCGAACGGAATGTGCGGCGTTGCAGTGAGTTTCCTTCGCAGCCCCACATTTCATAGCAGGAGCGGGCTTTCCACAAGGGGACGAGAACGATGACAAACATGAAGAGCGCAATCTTCACATTCTCGTTATTGCTGTTTGCTATGCCAGCGCACGCGCAGAAGCACGCCGATGTTGGCGGCGGTGCGTCGCCCTCGTCGGCTCTGAATTATTCCGGTGGAGGCAGTGCCGGGGCGGGGGCGGGAGGGATGGGGTTCGGATTCGGCTTTCTCCAGCCCACAAACCCCACCAGGTTTCAGATTGTCAGCGCGCACGGCTCCAGCACGTACCAACCTTCTACTTTCGTTCCTTACAAGGAAGCAGTCGCAATGGGAATCGCAGCTATGACCTTCAAGCCAAAGAGCATTGTCGAAATTGCTGCGGAGTGCCGCGCGAGCAAGCAGAGCACGAAATAACCACACCTTTTGAAGATCTGGTTCGGGATCTGGATTCCCGGAGACACGCCAAACCCCAAGGGAATCAATCGTCTTAAATGGGGGACGTATCTTGGTAGCGATACCGGGATTGGTATGCGCCACTTTCAGAAAACCAAGCAAAACCGGGGAAGTTCTGCTTTTTCCATCGCTTCAGTCGGTGACGGTTTAGCTTAGTTTAGCCTGCAATCGTCGCCAAAACGGCGGAACTCTATCGAAATTGGCAACACTTGGCAACACAAATTGGTATCGAATCGCCGATACGAGCCATAGGGGAAATTAGGCGGATGTTGCATTCCTGCGCTCGAATTCCTCGACGGTCGCGATTGGGATTTTCCCGTTCTCATCGAAACGTAGGAGCCTTGCACTTCGCGCATGGACGACACGATATACTACGCACCACACGGCTTGAGAAACACTTCAAATGCCTCGCGCAACATTTCACGGTATCGTCGCCGGTCATATCCATGCCATCCTTCCCACCGCGAGTACGCACGCACACGGTCGTTGGGAATCCGCGCCTCTGAGTCCGTAATGATGTACTCGACCGTCTGTCCGGGGCGGAGTCGGACGCCGCTGCCGTAAAGCTGCTGCGCGGCAATCGCCGTATGGCAGGCTTTCCGATAATCGCGCACGGGGCGCGTGAGGCGCTTGCTAACAATCAAGTCCTCGACGGCAATCGCGCCATTTTCAAGGTTCTCTTCGTATTTCCGTTCCACGGCACGGGCCTCTTCAACCTTGCGGCAATAGCTGTCGTAGTCGTGAGCCTCCGCGAGAATGTCCAAGACCTGCCCCTGCATACGTGCAATCAACGGGGGCGTGTCATGCCTACGCAGTTCGAGGCCACGAACTTTCAAGCTGCCACCGTTGCTCACAGCAAAGAAGCGATTGGGAACTGGAACATCCTCAAACTGCCGCGAGGGAAGGAAAACGATGTAGCGATAAACGGCTTCGATTGCCAAAGGAAGCCGCGTCTGCCGCTCAATCTCCCGCGCCAGTTGCTCGTAGTCTTCACGGCTGGCTTGGTCTTTCCAGACATAGAGCGAGTCTACGAGCGCGTGGAGCAACTCGAATCCACGGGTTTCGGCGATTTCTTTCGCCACGAGCAGCGTCTCCCGCGCCACGGCATTGATGGCTTCGTGAGCCTCGATTTTGCCGAAGCGGGCGTTCTTGTAGCCTGTGTACCCAAAGCAGCAAACGAGCAGCCACTTCAAGGCATCGCGCTGCAATTTGTATCGCTGCGCTGTCGATGAAGACACTTCGGGCTGGCGCTGCTTCAATTCGGTTCTCTTCGAAATGAGCCGCTCCACCACGCGGCTCGTGATGCCGCGCCGTTGCTGGCAAATGCGGTAGCCGAGTTCGGGGACGCGGGGCGCGTCCGGGCAGCAGGGGCAATTGACCGTCTCGGGTGAAACATTGAAGCGGGCCATGATGGACGGATACTCGCTGACAAAATCGAGTTCGGCCACGTTCGTGAAAAAGCCTAGTTTCGGCGTGAATACCAACCCGCCCCTATCGGCGGAGAGAAGCGCGTCGGGCGGCTTTGGGTCTTCCGGTTCCGCCTTTTGCGATGGAATGAGAACGCCGTCACGGTAAGCGAGTTCCATTTGCATGTACGAGATGCCCGTTCCGGTCGTTGTCCTTGCGCAGTACTGCACCGGCAGCTTAGTGACGCGTGCCAGTTCCCACAATCCCGCAAGGTCGCACTTGTTGGCGATGAAGGAGTTGCGGGTGTCCACATGCAGGCGGCCAAACAAAGTTGTCGCACTATTCTTGAACAAGATGCGGCCATAGCTCATGAAACTTCGTGCTTTGCTCTGCTGCACTTGTGCATCGGGGTCGCGATTGAACTGCAACGCAACGCCAAGCTGTGCAGCCTGCTGGCGCAAACGCGGCAAGATAGCGGCATCGCCCCAATCCGTCAGGATAAGGTCGGGGTCATGCCATTTGAGGAGGCGCTCAAGAGCCACGGCAGCAGGCTCACCGGATTCATCCAACTCATATTCCCGTTCGCCCACTTCGACTTCGAGCGCAGTCTGCCGTCCGTGCACCGGGTCTATGCGCGGCAATCCGCCTAGCCGCACGTGCATGATTTCGAGCGGCGGGAGTTCGTAGTCGAAAGACCATTCACTGTCCCGGCATTCGATGTGTTGCACCTGCCCATCTTCATCCGCGTCAACTTCGACGAGAGCGAGTGGGAAGACGTTCTTCTGCCAGCAGTAGAGAGAGGCGAGCATGAGGTCGCTGTTATACAGCCGCAGTGCAGAGTCGAATCTTTGCACCCATCGTGTCCAAGAAGAGTATTGCGTGGGGTGCTGCACGGAAATTTCCAAGACCTCACGCGATTCTCTTTCCCAAATGTCCGTGCGTTCCGTCATGCGGCACACGAGCGCCGAGTGTTTCGGCTCAAGCGCACCATGAAGCCGCCGCAAACTATCGGGCGAACCGGAAACGTAGAAGGCAGGCGTGAAGCTGTCAATCAGCCGGTGGCGGTTCTGGTTCACTTCCATCAGCCACAATTTCATCCCCTGTGGAGATGGGTAGAGGTCGAGAATCCATCCCTGTAGTCGCATGGCGGTTCTCCGCAATATGCAATGCGCATTCGAGCGCATCGAGGCGCTTTTCTTGGTTAAGGACGATGGACAGCAGAACGGACTCCATCGGGTTGTCGCTGGCTTGATACGTGGCGGCCTGCGTGTAGCAACGGGCATGACGAAACAAACGGTCGAAGCATTCTTGGTCTTCTCGCCGCAATGCACGGCGGAATTTCGACCACCTTGCGGCGGTCTCTTCGAGAAGCTGACGGAATGTGGGAACCGTGCGGCCCATGATGTTCTCGGTTACGGCAATGCGCGTGGTTTTGACGCCGTACTTTTCTCGCTGTTTAGGTAGAGTTTGCCTTCTTCGTTCTCCGCGAACTTCCACACATGATTCGCCTGCGCTTTGAGTTGCTGGAAGAACTTACGACGCTCCGTCTGGAAGAAATCCGCACCCGAAAATACGGCCACAACTAAGCGAAGCGGCTCAAGCACACGCAGGGCTGCAAGTGCTTGGCGAAAGGAAGCGGCTGCCTCGACCTCACGCACGTCTTCATCGAAATACAAATCCGGGAGGGCCGTGACGATGAGCGCCTCGGCAGGAAAGTCCCGCAGCAAGCGCGGGGCACGCACGAGCAGTTCCGTCAACTGAAAGCATGTGAACGCTCGTGCGACGCGCAATTGCTGGTGAAAAGGGAGCGATTTAGTTCGACGGGCAAAGCGGGCAATCAGTAAAGGGTCAAATCGGTTCGCGCCGTCCAGACAGAGAATCCTCTTGCCCTGTCTGACCAATCCGGGAAGAAAATAATGGAACAGTCGCGGTGTCTCTGGGTGCCCGTGAAATACGCTGAGACCCAATTCTGACAACGCCCAGAGCTTCGGCGGCGACGCCGAAGATACGGCCAATGCATCCGTGCTTGAAGGGACGGCCATGACAGTGGGTGCGGATAAGCGGGTCAATGGTAGGCGAACAAAAGGCGAATGTCAAATCAGGGGTGAAGGCCTTATCTCGCCTTCTTCGGTGGAGGAAATAAGGACGGCTCGCGCAGCGGTTGGGTGGAGATTTCTTCCAGTTCTGGGTAGCGTGCCAGCAATGGCTCAGGGATTTTCTGTTTTTGACGAGTGAGCCGATAAAGAATCTGAAACGCATTCACCAGAGCCTTCGCTTCGGGGTGATTGTTCAGGATGACGAAGATTGTGGAGGCATCTTCTTCCAATCTTCGAATCCGCTCCAGCCAAGGCTCAAGCTCTTCGCTTGAGTACAAATAGTTGTACCGCTCGAACGACAGTTTCTCAGGTTCATCCGCAAACCATGTGTCGTAGCGCCGCCCGTGCAGGCGAACGTAGCCGATTGGCCCAGTTGTTTTTTCCGAAGGTTTGAGCGAGCGCCCGATGATGGGCTGGTCGATGTTGCAGAAGCTGACACCCCGCTCTGCAATCAGTTCATGGAATTTCGGCTCATTCCACGTGGCATGGCGTACCTCCACGACTAGCGGATAATCGGCGAATCTCTGCATGAGCTTCTTCAAATAAGCGAGGTTCTCCTTTGTGTGGTGAAAGGAGAACGGGAATTGAAGCAAAACAGCGCCCAGTTTTCCGGCTTCGCGGAGTAGGTCGAACCCGACACGGACAGCACGCTCGTCCTCCGCGTTGGAACTTAGTTCATGCGTGAATTTCTGCCAGAGCTTCGCCGTGAAAAGGAATCGTGGGTTGGCAGACACTTGCTCCAGCCATTGCTTGCAATTCTCCGGTCGAAGTGGCTGGTAGAAAGACGTGTTGATTTCAATCGTGTCGAAATATCCGGCGAGGTACGCCGCTTCGTGAAATTCAGGCGGCTTTCTCTTAGGGTAAGCGATGCCGTTCCAATCCGCATACGACCACCCAGCAGGCCCGATGCGAATCTTGGTCACTCCCATGAGCATATAATCCCCGCAATCCGATGAAACCGCAATTTGACGAAACTCTCATCGAAGTCTGGCGGCAGACTCTCATCGAGAACGCCAATGCGCTTAGCAAGGGAATGAGCGTTATCCTGTCCGGCAGATTCCCAAGCGTGGCCTGCGATAAGTAGGAGACATTCGCAGCGAGAAAGGCAAACATGGACAGGACGAGTTCGTTTCCAAAGCAAGACTTTGAAGGCATGGCGGCCGAAATTTGGCAAGGGCTGAACATCTGCCTTTACCATGCGGCATACGTAAGGATTTACGCCAACACGACTGCAATGCACTTAGCCGGTAGCAAGCCTCGCCAAACAGTCATCCAACAAATGTCACAGGCTGACCGCGACTGTCTTCAGGAAGACGTGGACGTATTTCGTGCGCACTTCGCGGGCGTCCTGTGGCAGCTTCACCATCTTGCGGATGAGCTTCTGCGGGTGACGTACAGACGCTGCAAGGAAGAAGACATCGTGACAAAACAGCGATATGACGACCTCGTCAGGGCACTGGACGATGACCCGCTCCTCCAAGAGATTCGCGCATATCGAAATTTGTCTCACCAACTTGCCGGAGTAATCGTCACTTACCACGACCAATCTGACGCATTTATAGCCCATGCTTTCCCACCCTTGGATGAGCATCCAGAACGAAGTCAAGCGGAGGTTTCTCTCGACAATCCGGGGATAAAGGAACGAGAAGTAAACACGAAGTTGCAGGCGTATTGCAATCGTCTCGGAGGATATTGCGAAGGTCTTTTCAAAATCATCGACACCAAATACGGCAAGACCATGCTTCCTCGCAGTCGCGGATTTGTACTCACGATTCCGCACTCCTATCAAGGACAACTGCCGGAAGGGGCGAGGGAGGCCATTTACGTGAGAATTGACGGTTCAACTGCTCCCTAATATCAGAATTGGTGCGACGATTCGTGAGCTTTAAGAGCGGCTAAATTTGGTTCGGGGGACGATGTCCGTGGCTTTCCGATTCTTCGCCTTCCTGATGACCCGACCTATTATCGAATCTTCGCCTTCGAGAAGCCTCTGAGCTTCCGTGAATGCCGCGACGGAACGGTTCAGCACGTTAGCCCAAACGAGCAGCATAGCCACCTTTTCTTCGAAGTCGCCTTCAGCCCAAGGACTCGGTTCATAAACGGGCCGACCAGAACTGTAGTGCTCAGAACCGAAAAGGCGATTCTTGTCGGAATCATGGAGCGAGAAGTCCGTCTCGTGATATGCGGCGTAATTGATGCCTTCGATGACCAAGTGGCGAGCTTCATCGGGCGTCATATAAGGCAGGACTTTACACTCGTGACGACCAAGTTTCCATGCCCCATTTCTGCGTTTTCAAAACCCTTGTTGGTATAATTACGATGGGGCAATCTCGGCTTTCCCCGGCGAAGCGCACAGGGAGCGAGGACTCGGATTGGACGAGGAACAAAGCAGGCCCAACAGGCACGACGCCGCCAGCGAGCTAGAGGATGCACGGCTTCGAGTCATCGTCGCTTTTGCTTATTGGTTTTGGTGCCAGAGGCGATTGAAGGACTTGGTGAAGTCGTTCGATTCGTTCGAGGACAGTGCCATGTGGCTGGCATCGTTTTCGCAACTACGGCGAGCGGCAAGGAACGCAGAAGTCAGGTGGGTCGCCGCCATTTACGCCTTCAAGCGACTCGTGGAAACGGCGGTCGAAAATTCAAACAGATGGGAGCACTGATGGAGGAACAACGCCGCAGCGAATCAAGTGCCAGAGAAACTCGCGGGAGTAGCTTACGAATACTGCATTTCACGGCCCACCTCGATGAGAAACGAGGACTCTACCGATTTGTTTGCGACTCGCAGCCGCTGATGACCCTGACAAGTCACGGACTTCCGAAACGCTGTCCCCTGTGTGGACAGCATTACCCGATTAAAAGTGAAGGACTAAGCATGAGAGGAGAACAAGATGCTCGTCAGCAGAGATAACGGCGGCAACGTGATTGGTTGGATGGAGACCTATTTCGGCGACAACAGAACCGTGACCGTGAATGTCAGTCCCAATTTCACAACGATTTTGACGCAGGACAGGACGACGGGACAGGTGAAGTCCGAGACGTTCGTCGGCAAGCCTCCGCTGCCGGGCGCATTCGAAGCAGGGAACAAATGAATACCGCCAAGGAACTAATCGTTCAGCAGAAGGCAGAGGCGCTCCATGAACTTGCTCGGACTACGGTCGCCTTGGCTCGACTCCGAAGACTGATTCGAGAACAGGAGAGCTACGAGCCTGCCGCATTCGAGGAAAGTGCCAAGGCTTTGATGGGCACTTTGGGTGAGCGAGGCCGAAGATTTGCGGCACACGTCTCCATTCTTGTTGCTTTGCGATGTGGGCGGGTGAAAGGTGTTCAAAACGAATGAATCTCAGGGAGGCGATTATGAAAAAAGCGGTTCTCTATGCAAGGGTGAGCACGCCCGACCAGCACCTTGAGACGCAGCTTTACGACTTGCGAAAGCTCGCGGTGCAGCGCGGCTTTGAAGTCATCCGCGAGTACACCGACCGAGGAATTTCTGGCAGCAAGGCGAAGCGTCACGGCCTCGACGCCATGATGGCCGACGCAAGGCGAGGAGAATTCTCGGTCGTGCTAGTCGCAGCATTCGACCGCATCGCCCGGAGCACTAAGAGCTTTCTTGAGGTCGTGGATGAACTCAACAGTCTCGGCGTTGAATTCATCAGCGCCAGAGAAGCAATCGACACGAGCGGGCCGATGGGGCGCATGTTCATCACGATGGTCGGCAGCATCGCCGAACTCGAACGGAGCCTAATTGTCGAGCGCATCAAGGCGGGCATGAGAAGGGCAAGGCTGGAAGGTCAGCGCCTCGGTCGTGTGCCGCTCGACATCGACCGCGACGCGCTCGTGCGCGACCGTGTGAGCGGGTTGAGCCTCACCGAGACCGCAAGGCGGTACAAGGTTTCACGCGCAACAGTCGTGAGACTAGTGCGACAAGCAAGCCAACAACAGACAGTCGCAGCCGCGTGAGCCGCACAAGCTCGCATCCGAGGCATATAGAGACCCCCATTTCTCGATAGCCACGAGAGGAGACGAATGAAGACCCGAATCAAAGTTCCACCGCCGCACAAGGTACGCCGAGCGTTTCGCCGCGCAGTACGTCCGGGCTTCGGCGCTGCTTGCATTTGGTGTGGGCATGGCTATCGTCTCGGGCAATACACTCACGCGGCGGAAGACGCCCACTTGCTCAAGTGCCCCGGATTCCCGGAAAAGGGGAAGCAGCAAATTCGTGACATGCAAGAGCCGAAGCGAGAATCAAAATGCTAAGTTGTTGAAAACAGGTTCTGGTCAGAAAGGGTCGTTGCGCAGCAGGCCGTAAGTCTTGAATTTGTAGCGTCGGTTTTTCGTGCAGTGCATGGTTCGGAGACTAATGTCTAGTGACCACACGCCGTTGTGAAGCAAGCACGGAGGCCCAAAGACGGTCAGATTACGAACTATGCGAAGAGTGGTTCGGGTTCAGGAATTTTGATTTGAATGCTCGAATCCACATGACCTTGTAGATTTCTCAGAAGCCTCGCAACTGTGTTTCCGCAAGCCTTCGGGGCGAGATAAACACGCATGAAGTGGGGAGCAAGGTCAAATCTAAGACGGCTTCCCGTGTGCAGGTCTACGCCCTCTATCTGAACTTGCTGTTTTCCAACGTCCTCGACGATGCCCCAAGTCTTGAGCGGCTCCCTGCAAGAGACCAATTCCTTGACGAATGTTTCAAAGTTCCGCAGAGGCTTGGGAAATTCCAGCACTAAAGGCTCGCCCAAAAGGGTCTTTCCATGTTCGGAGATACCGGGCCGTATTCGAGCGAACTCCTCGATGGCCAATATCAAAGACTTGTATTCGTGAAGAAGCGTGGACACAACTTGCAGGTGCAGATTGATGGAATTACCGGCAGCCTTTAGTCTTCCCCACTCGTTCAATTCCTGAATAATGTATGACCGTGTGTTCTTGTCCTCATGGGCAAATTTAACCATGGAGAAAGCCAAAGCGTTCGGTGCAAATTTCTCCAGTTGGTTTATCCAATTTTCAGCCCCCGTGCCCGAATGCCGGATTCTGACAACCGTGTTCGGCTCATCAATCAAATTCGTTTCCGACGCAGGCAAGAATTCGGTTTCATCAAAATCAACTCCAAAACCCATAGACCGACCGTTCCGCTGAATTGAACGCATCATGTCAGAGGGCGGCCAAGCGTAGTCGAGGTTGTGGTTTTCTTCCACCACCGTACCGAGCACTTCTTGCGCCACATCCACGTTGGACATCGTGTGCGCCACCCAAAATCGAGCGTCCAACAGGTCGAAGAAAAAGCCGACATCACCCTTGGAGGCTTCGAAGAGCCTTTTGTCCTGAGTCTCCCGAACCTTCAAACCAACCTTTTCTGTTGCTTCGGACAAAATCTCAGGTGCAGTCTTGGAGTTGAGCGTATCGCCGTTTCCGGCGTGGGCCTCCAAGAGGTAAGTTTTCAAAGGCCCGCGCCCCTTGGGGAACTCTCTTTCCCGGTCGAAATACACGTTTACGTTCCGTAGATGCTCTTCCAAATGTAGGGCCATCTCTTTTCTGTCCATGATGCCGCCCCCTCTAGGAAATGGACTCGGGAGGAAAGAGCCAACCGCTTTCCGGTTCTCTTGCCGGTTCAAAGGGCCGATTACTTTCCAATCGCTCGACAAATCCGTAAGCGAGTCGCTCGAACTTCTGAAACGTTTTGGTGCGTGCGCTCGCATCCCGTCCGAGCAGTCCCGCCGTAAACTCTACGAAGAATTCTTTCGGGCTGTGCGTTGCCCTCACTATCTGTGCGAACTCCTGAAGTTCATTCTTGCAGACTTCGAGCAGGATTTCTTTGACCATTTCTGAAAGGTATCGTCTCAGGTCGGTGCCCATACAGGCCCAATCGTTGAAAGTCTCTTCCAACACTTGATGGGGTGAAACTCGGCCCACCTGCCGCCGCAACAATGAGACTAAGGTTGGAAACACCAACCGCGCCAACTCGGGCTTCTTTGTCTGCGTATTCGCCAGCAAGAACCGGGGAACTTCTTCCAACGGCGGCAAAGCCACTCCAGCCATAAACTTCTTGGAGAGCGCCGTGTCTTTTACTTGCCCGAAACTGAGTTCCGCGTTAGTTCCCAATGAAACCACCGGAATGGGCAATCCCATTTCTCTAATCGCAGTGGAGACAGTCTTTGAGTCCCCTGCCAAGCAACAATAAACGACCTCGACAGATGCTGAGTCTGGCTGCGGAAACGTCACGTTGCCAGTCCGCTGTACGTCGGTGGCTGAAATCGCCGCATACACCCGAGCCTGTTTCTCCTCAACTGTCCGCCCGGATTTGCACTCCCAAATAATTGCGTGGTTTCTTGCCCGGTTTAGGCAAATGATGTCTGCCTCGACGATTCCTACGTTTGGCACGGAAACGGGTTGCTCTATCATTGTCAACCGATACCCGCTTTCATACAAGATGGATGGCCAGTGAGTATCGCGCTTTAGGAAACCAAGCACCGCGTTCACGGGAATGAGGTCTCGTTGCAGGGTCTAATTTCCTTCGAGGCGAGGCTCGGACATGCTCCTCCTCCCCGCAAACTGATTTCGGGATTATCTCCGCAACGAACCCGCACGGCAAGGTCTTGCTTTCGCCGCACTGCGTACATAACGGGTAATTGTCCGAGGCTTAATGGGCGTCACCGACGACGAGGGTGATAGAATTGCGCCCGTAATTCTTCATTTACTGAGGGAGCGGGACTGATGGCAGCGAGGGCAAAAGCTCCAAAGACGAAGTCTGCCAAGAATTACCACCATCCTGAATCCGAAAGCCCGATGCGGCCCGAGGTGGGGACGCAGGCGCAATTCAAGAAGAAGCTACCTCCCAAGACCTACCGCTACGATTCGTCGCTCTCGCCTGCGCTTGATTGGGACGGAAAAAACTCGGCGCGAGAACAGGGCGAGGCCCAACTCGCAATCGCCGAAGCCGAACTCAAAGGACTGCATTCCAAGCTCAGCGTGAAGGCGGAAGTCTGGAAAGAGGTCGCCGGGCAAGTCGGGAAGGCGCAGGAGTCGGTACGGAAGTTGAAAGCGATGAGCAAGCCGTTCCTGAATTGGGCTGGCAAAGCGGAGCGGCTTTCTTTTGATGTGCCGTCGCTGCCGCTATTCATTCACGAGCGGCTCTCGACCAAAGCCATTCTCGAAACGCTCAAGGGGCATCGCTTCAACCGCAATCAGGCGACGATGTTCGACCTTTGGGGCGACCCGCAGCACTCGGTGACCGACCAAGTGCTCCGCGCCTACGAACACAGGGACAAATGGGTCAATCGGATGATTCTGGGCGATTCGCTCGTCGTCATGAACTCGCTCCTCCACTATGAGGGCCTCGGTGGCCAAGTCCAGATGATTTACATTGACCCGCCCTACGGAATACAGTTCGGGTCAAATTTCCAACCCTTCATCCGCAAGAGAGATGTTGGCCACAACGATGATGAGGATATGACCCGTGAGCCGGAGATGGTACAAGCCTACCGCGACACTTGGCAGCTTGGATTGCACTCATACCTGACCTACCTACGTGACCGGCTTCAAATTGCACGCGACCTACTGACTCCGTCCGGGAGCATCTTCGTGCAAATTGGAGATATGAATCTTCATCATCTTCGAGAGGTCATGGACGAGGTTTTTGGCGCTGACAACTTTTGTGCACTCATCGCCTTTAGAACCTCTGTTCCCTTGAAATCCACCGGGTTGGCCAGCATCGCTGACCACATTATGTGGTATTCGAAAGACGTTGAGCGTGTGAAATACAGGGACATGTTTGTCCCGAGAGAAATCGGCGAGGGAACTGTCTATACATCCGTTGAGTTGTCAGATGGCACGCGGCGGAAGATGACCTCAGAGGAGCGTGCGGAGCCATCGTTGCTCCCGAAGGATTCGCGGGTTTTCTGCACAGAAAACTTGGTGTCGAGTGGCTACACGCCGACATGCATCTTCGAGTTCGAATACGAGGGGGAAAAATACAATCCGACCTCCGGTAAGAGCTGGAAAACAAATTTAGATGGTATGAAAGTATTGGCGACAAAACGACGGCTCGATGCGTCTGGCGATACTCTCAGATATGTCCTCTACCTCGATGATTATCCAGTCATGAAGCTAACCAACCTTTGGACAGATGTTAAGGGCGAAACGGACAAACTCTATGTCGTCCAGACCCCGTCCAAAGTGATACAGCGATGCATCCTTATGACGACGGAACCCGGTGACCTAGTGCTTGACCCGACCTGCGGAAGCGGAACCACAGCATACTGTGCGGAGCAATGGGGTAGGCGTTGGATAACCATCGACACCAGCCGCGTGCCCCTCGCCCTTGCTCGGCAGCGTATTCTAACTTCGACATTTCCATGGTACGAACTGCAAGACGAGTCTCGCGGGCCAATCAGTGGTTTTGTCTACGAGCGCCCTCGGAGACGCGAAGAAATCGGCGGCATTGTACCTCACGTAACATTGAAGTCCGTCGCGCACAGCGAACCCTCTGAAGAAGTTGTTCTAGTGGACAAACCAAGGGAGAACTCCAACGTTACACGAGTGACCGGCCCGTTCTGCTTTGAGGCGACGATTCCTACCCCTCTGGATTTCGAGGAGCGGAAGTCGGAGACCGCTGCGACCGAGAAGGAAGCAGAACTCTCTTTTGTTGACCGAATGCTCGAAGTTCTTCGCAAGTCACCTGTACTGCGCCTCGAAGGCAACAAAACTGTCACACTGAAAAATGTTCGGCCACCGGCAAAAACCCTTTCACTCTCAGCCGAGGCGATGGTGCCGAACGGAGCGGAGAAGCCGGTGGCTTTTGTATTCGGCCCGGAGAACGGCGCGGTGAGCGAGAAGCTGGTGTATGAAGCCGCTCGCGAGGCGCACGCCAAGAGCTACTCGCATCTGTACGTCATTGGCTTTGCCGTTCAACCGAACGCACGGATGCTCATCGACAAATCTGCCGAAGTCGTCGGCATTCCCGCTACCTATGTGCAGGCGACGCCAGACCTGATGATGGGCGACCTGCTGAAGAACATGCGCTCCAGCCAGATTTTCAGCGTGTGCGGATTGCCGGAAATCGAAGTGCGAAGACTCAAGTCGAAGAACGGCGCAGCGAAACAATATGAAGTGGAATTGCTGGGCCTCGACGTGTTCGACCCCGTCGAGATGGTGAACCACAAGAGCAAGGGCGATGATGTGCCTGCGTGGTTTCTGGACGTGGATTACAACGACCTGTGCTTCCACGTGAGCCAAGCATTCTTTCCCCGGACGGGCGCATGGGAAAGCCTAAAAAAGGCGCTGCGCGGGGAATATGAAGAGAACGTATGGGAGCATCTGGCGGGAACGGTCAGCGCACCATTCGAGGCAGGCGACCAAGGCCAAATCGCCGTCAAGGTGATTGACGACCGGGGGAATGAATTGCTGGTGGTGAAGAACCTGAAAGAGGCGAAGTAAGCGATGGCCGGTTATCCCGAGGTTGGAGAGCCAATCCAGAACTCGCCGTTCGAGGAGCCGACTCGCTATTGGTACATCCGCGAGGGCGAGCAGCCGCAGCTTGTCGAGGGGCGGCGGCGACCTGCGATTGTGTTCGCTCCTCGCGAACAGAAAAAGCCGTGGCAAACGGACGAGCGGCTGTTGCGGCCTTCGAAGCAGTACCCAACAGGATTCGAACTCGCGTTGGTCAACCTGATTCGAGAGCGCGTAGCCGAATGGCAAAAGCAGGGCTATCCCGGCACGACACGAACAACTCTCGAACTCATGCAATGGTGGAGGCGCGAGGGGCGCGAAAAGCGGCTCTTCTTCGCTCAGCTTGAGGCCGCAACCTCCGTAATTTTTCTGAAGGAGGCGCGAGCCGATTTCCTGCAAGGCGTTTCCATCCCGCGAGACGAGCCAAGCGACGACCGCAAGGAAAAAGACGGATACACGGGATTCGAGCGGTACGCCTGCAAGATGGCGACCGGCTCCGGCAAAACGACGGTGATGGGGATGCTGGCGGCGTGGAGCATCCTGAACAAGGTGAACAACCGAAGCGATGGACGGTTTTCAGACACAGTGCTGGTTGTCTGTCCGAACGTGACCATCCGGCAGCGGCTCGCCGAACTCGACCCGTTGCTCGAAGAGGCTAGCATTTACCGGACGCGAGACCTCGTCCCGGCGCACTTGATGCCGCTGTTGAGCCAAGGGAAGGTCATCGTTACGAACTGGCACGTGTTCGAGCCGCAGGGAACGCAGACGGACGGCGTTAGCTCGAAGGTGGTGAAGGCAGGCAAGGAAGTGCGGGTCAAAGAGACCATCAACATCGGCTCGAAGACGACTACCGCCCACGGAAAGCGTTACCTCAGCCTGAAGGATTACGAATTGCAGGTTGCGAACGGAATGCTGACCGTATTGCCAGACGGAGAAGCACGAGACAAAGATGGCAGCCTGAAACGAGTGAAGGTCGAGTCCACGCGATACGTCGAGAGCGACACGGCCCTCATCAATCGAGTAATTGGGCGTGAGGTTGGCGGGAAGCAGAATCTTCTTGTGCTGAACGACGAGGCGCACCACGCCTACCGCATCAAGCGCGAGGAGCCTGACGAGGAAGAAGAAGACGAATTCGGCGAGCAGGAAGAGGCGGACGAATTCTTTCAAGAGGCGACCGTCTGGATTGACGGACTGGATAAGCTGCATAAGCAGCGAGGCATCAATTTTTGCGTTGACCTGTCGGCGACTCCATATTTCCTCGGTAGAGTCGGGCAAGAGTCGAATAAGCCCTTTCCGTGGGTCGTGAGCGACTTCGGTCTGATTGATGCCATCGAGTCAGGGCTGGTGAAGATTCCTCAGTTGGCCGTCCGCGACACGACCGGAGAAGAAATTCCCGGCTACCTGAATATCTGGCAGTGGATTCTGGAAAAGAAGCTCACTCCAGCGGAACGTGGCGGCAAGAAAGGAAGCCCGAAGCCATCTTGAAGTACGCCCACCATCCCATTGCGATGCTAGGCGGACTTTGGGAGAAGGAAACTGTTGATTGGGCAAAAAACGAAGCTGACCCACGACCGCCTGTCTTCATTCTCGTCTGCAAGAACACGAAGATTGCGAGGGCAATTTACGAATGGCTCGCCGAGGACAAAGCACCGACTGGGATTCCATCTGCGCGTGTCGCGGGCTTCCTCAACCAGAACGGTCAGGTGAACACGATTCGGGTGGACACGAAGGTGATACACGAGACGGACGTGGAGGGCGCTAAGGGAGACGAGGTTCGGTGGATGCGGTTCACGCTGGACACCGTGGGGAAGACTGGTTGGCCCGGCGACCGGCAGGGACGACCGCTCTATCCAGAGGGGTTCGAAGAACTGGCAAAAAAATTGGAGCGGCCACTCCATCCTCCGGGACGGGACGTGCGCTGCATCGTGAGCGTCGGGATGCTCACTGAAGGATGGGACTGCAACACGGTCACGCACATCATTGGGCTGCGCCCGTTCATGTCACAGCTTCTGTGCGAGCAGGTCGTGGGGCGAGGACTCCGACGAGTGAGCTACGAACTCGGCAAGAACGGGCACTTCACTGAGGAGGTTGCCAAGGTGTTCGGTGTGCCGTTCGAGGTCATCCCGTTCAAGGCGAATCCGCAGGGCGCTGCGCCGCCGCGAGTGAAGAAATATCACGTCCATGCGATTCCCGAAAAGGCGGAATACGAAATCCAATTCCCGAGAGTCGAGGGCTACACGCAAGGGATTCGGAACCACGTGACGGTGGATTGGGCGAACGTGCCGCGCATGGTGTTGCAGCCCGACTTGATTCCTCCCAAGGTGGACATGAAAGGGCTGAGCATCTCGGACACCGGGCGATTGAGCTTGGCGGGGCCGAATCGCTTGGACGAAGTCACGCTGAAAGAGTATCGGGCACGGATGAGATTGCAGGAGCTTGTATTCGATTTGGCGAAGGGCCTGACCAAGGAATATGTTTCGCAGCCGCAGTGCCACGTGCCCGCCCACGTTTTGTTTCCGCAACTGGTCAGAATCATCCAGAAGTACATGGCAGAGAAAGTGGAAGTCCGCCCTCCTGCCGACCTCAAGGATTTGGGTCTTGCGCCGTATTACCCTTGGCTGGTCGAAATCTTGACCGAAAATATCCGGCCCGACACAGCAGGCGGTGAGGCACCAGAGATTCCCCGTTACGAATCGAGCCGAGGCCCCGGCTCCACTGCCGAAGTGGATTTCTGGACGAGCCGGGAGCCACGGGAAGTCGTGAAATGCCACCTGAACTATGTCGTTCCTGACACTCAGAAGTGGGAGCAGGCCGCTGCTTACTACATTGATTCGCACGATGCCGTGGATGCGTTCGTGAAAAACTCGGGACTCGGATTCGCAATCCCGTACCTGCACAACGGACAGATGCACGACTACATTCCCGATTTCATAATCCGGCTCAAGAGCGACCCGCAGGTTCACCTGATACTAGAAACCAAAGGTTATGACGAGCGCGAAGAGGTTAAGGCTGCGGCGGCGAAGCGCTGGGTGGATGCCGTGAACTCGGATGGCTCTTATGGAAAGTGGCGCTACGAACTAGTGAAGAAGACCACGGATGTTCCGAAGAAAATCAGTGAGGTTTCTGGGGCGTAGAGAGAGACATCCCGGTAAACGGAGGAGCGTGCGTGAAGATTGCGTTGAAATGGGAAAAGCCGCTGCGTTTGAAAGACGGTTCACGTTTGAATCAAATCTATCTTTGTTCCGGTCTCGACGATTTACCGAAAAAGCCCGGCGTCTACGTATTCGCTCGAAAGTTTGGAAATAATATCGCCCCTCTCTACGTGGGTCAGGCTTCCAAGCTGAGAGGGCGAATTGAAGGGCAATTCAACAATCTGCGACTTATGATGGGAATTAAGAATGCCCCGGCAGGCAAGCGCATTCTGCTGGCCGCACGTCTTTACTTGAAGCGAGGACAGCAAATGAGTAAGGTGCTCGACATTGTCGAGTCTGCCTTGATTAAGAATGCTCTCGCGCAGGGGCACGACTTGCTGAACCAACAGGGCACGAAGACCAAGGTGCACGTCATCAGGTCTGAGGGGAACAGTTCGTCGCGGCAGGTTGCGCCCCTTACGATGCTTGCGGAGCGGAAATAGTCTCACCAGTCTTGCTCTGCAACCACCGAAACACTGCCCACATCGCGGAGAGGTCTTCTTCGTTATAAACGAGGATTTCGTTCATCAATTCCTTTCGCTTTGCCTCGTCTGCGGTTTCAGTGGCTTCAATGAATTTCGCCATCGCCCATTGACCATTGCCCTCGGTCAGCTTGCGCTCGTAGCCAACGTGTTGCTCGATGACCTTGAGACTGAAACTCGGGACAGGCAGGATAACGGATTCTCTCGTAATTGGAAGGAGGTCAAGCAAGTTCGCCATCACGCGGCACGCGACACCGTCAGGGTCACCATACCGCTGAATGTATTTCGCCAGATACGTTTTCTCGTAACTCGCCCAATGGACGAACGGCACATCGCCGCAAGTCTCGAAGACTTTTTTCGCGTTTGCCAAGAACGCGAGCCAACCGTCGCGGTCGCCATCGGAGCCGAAGCCCGAAACTGCTGGCATGAACTCGCTTGGGTTCTCGCCAAACACCTGAACGCCCCACAGATATATTCTGTCGAGTTCGTCGAGATGCGGCGGCATCCCTTCAAGGTCAAACATCGCGTAGTTCGGGAGCGCAGGAATTGCGGGCGTGCACAGGATTCTCTCGGTTCTTTGCTCCATCGCCTCGGCGAATTGGAGTATGCGCTCGGCCTTCTTGCCGACTCGCTGCTGCCTGTTTCCAACGGGCCGCTTCAATTCGCTTAGGCTCGCGAAATCGAAGTTGTGCAAGAGTTCCCGTCTCGTGCGAATACCGATGCTGTTGAGCGTTCGGGCAAGGCTCTGGTCAACATCTGGGACGAGGGCGACATCGCCGTTCGCTTCGGCCTGATTCCAGCATCGCTCGTTGTAACCGCAAGGGCCGCATTTAGTCCACCCGACCGGCTCGTATGCTTCCTCCTGTGTCCGTTTGATTGCAGCAATTCGTTCCAGCGCGACTAATGCCGATGCGCCGTCGTGGGCAACAGGCACGATTTCCTCCATCCCGTTAAATACTTGAAGGATTTTCGGAGCGACGCCAACGCTCTGCTCAAACAGCCAGCCGTAAAGCTGGACTTGCAACAAAATCTCGGGGTGATTTTCCTCGTCGATTCGCCGTGCCATCTTGGCATCGCGGACGATGTAACCGTCGCTGTCGTGAATCAGGAAATCGGGATAGCCGACAATTTCAGCTTCGATGTCACCGAATCGTTGCATCACTCGAAACGCAGGCTGATAAATGACAGGAACTCTAGTCGCAATAGCTTCGGATGTTCGTCGGATGCGCTCTTCTTCAGCTACTCCGCTCAAATCGAGGCACTCACCCAATGTCGCGAGATGCTGCTGTTCATGCCGGTTGCCAAGCCTGCGCAGGACAAGCTCATACTCGGTCTCCTCGCGTTCCAGTGCGTCATGATGCCGGAGCCAGACGCGCAGGTCGCAGAGGCTTGGTCGAAATCGCGTGATGAAATCAGAAGCGATGAGGCGCATGTGGAGTGCAGCCTAGCACTCGCTCCCGGAAGGCGGAATCCATCGAAAGTACTGGCTCCGACGATTCGACCCGACTTTTTGGTGCTAGTCGCAGGCAATTGGCGTTGAAAAACCTTGACAACACGCCAAGGGCTTCTGCCCAAACAGCCATTAACTCATCGTGATAGTACCATTGGCATGTTTTCGGGGGTTTCATACCCTTGGACGTAATAAGAGGGCGACCGTCCAATCTAAGGAGAGAGACCGATGCCTACACTCGAACAATACAGTAAGAGCCTAACCGTGCAGCAAAAGCTGTACTTCCAAGAGAAATATGACAAGGAGAGCAGAAGCCCTTCCACAGCCTTGGTATTGGCACTGCTGTTAGGAGGGGCCGGTGCCCATCGATTCTACCTCAAACAGTGGGGCTGGGGCATAGCCTATTTGCTGTTCGTATGGACATTCATCCCCGTTATTGTGGCGCTGGTCGAATGCTTCGTCATTAGAAAGCGCACGCAGAAGTACAACGAAGAGGTCGCAAAACAGATAATTCAGAAGATGACTGTGGTCTTCTCGGAGCAGGTGCCAGTGGCTGCCACAGCATGAATGACATCGACAAACTGATTGAACTGACGAACAAAGAGCACGAGAGGAACGAGTCGTCGGCACGGTTCTTTTGGTTTGTGTTCTTGCTGGACAAATGGCTTGGGGTGGCAGTGCTGCTGGCGGCGCTCGCCATCCTAATCCTTTGGTACCTCCATGGATGACAAAAAGCAATCCTTGTTGTTTTCACGATTTGGAGGCTAAGACGTTTGGAATGTGAACCTATGAAATCACGTTTCTCACTAATCTTGCTGACTCTCGTCGTATTCGTGACGGCGACATGCCTTGCGCAACAGCCGGACGCTTCGCACGACAGTGCACCGGAAGCACAAATCGCTGAAAAAGACAGTCAGGGCCTCGGGACTTATCTTTGGCTGGGTCGGTACGAGACGGAAGAGCGGGCACAAGCGGTCGCCAAGAAGCTCGAAGACCTTGGGTTGCCGGTCGTCGTTCAGCCGAAACGCAGCATGGCCGGTGGCTTTTTCGTCGTCGTGTCAGGGCCGTTCGATGAACGGCGTGCCGGGAGCGTACAGAAGTGGCTAGAATCGCAAGGTTTCGTGAACGTCCGCCCAATGAAACTACCGTCTCAGGAAGCCAAAGCCAATCCGTCAAGCCAAAACAAGGAAATCAAAGAACAGCAAGATGCGGGCAGTAGTAAGCCGTCAGTGGTGTCGGCCATTGGCTCGCCAAAGCAAAACGAGGGTCGTCCGGCAGCAACACCGCAAACACGACGCATTACATCGGTGACAAGCAAGCTAATCGCGACGATTAACAACGATTTGATACAAGCGTCTCCACACCTGCTTGAGAATGGCTCGCTGATTTCCCAGCATTTTTCTTTGGCAGGCGGCATCATGCGGCAATCGATGCTAAGGACAATCGACGGCAACCCGAGGGAAGTGAGTTACGTCCAATCTGTGCGCGTGGACGAACTCGATGTCTCGACTGTGAATTCAATGGGTGGCATGAACGTGCAAATTCAGTGCCGGAACGGCGAGGCGTGCGTAAACGTCACGATGGACGGCGCTCCACTCCAAACAGCGCACGAACTTGTGCTCTTGGTTCCTGAAGGCAAAGCGAAACAACAAGTCGCCGATGCCCTCAGCGCACTCATTTCCCCACAGTCAGAGGCGGGTGCCCGTTAACGGCCAGCCTTGAGGAACGCGGTGCGTGCAGAGCGTGAGGCTGAGGTCGTCCGCGCAGTCGCGGGAACGGACAAACACATCACAAGTCTTCAGTAGCTTTGTATCTGCGCAGTCAGCAACCTCTGCTCAAAAGCAATTACCGTGAAATTCAATTGAAGTGCACTTCCTAGACGGCAGAACAGGCTGGTACAAAAAGTCCGCATCGCCCTCGAACCAGCCGCCAGCGCCCGCAAGCCGATGCGCTGCCGGTGGGGCGTTCCTTGCGGCTTGTAGCGAGGATATGGCATCTCTGCTGCGTCACACACAACCTGCACCAGCAGGTCGTAACACACACCCTTGTTGCCTTGGGCATGAGAGTCCCCCTCGATGATAGACGCCACCAACGGCTAGGTGCTCGAATGTTGCCATGGACACTTATGCTTCTTTTGAGCGAGGAGATTCGCTCCGACCGTTTCACATTTTCCGCTACCCCGGAGGAAAGCGGTGGCTGTCACCTGACATCTCTTTTTTGAGTTTTACATTTGGGCGTTATATCAATCTGACCTATGCGGACGGAGGGTCGGGCAGAATCCATCTCACGCCAACTTTCCTGCTCGAACCGTTTGCTGGAGGCGCAGTCGTGGGGCTTAGTCTCCTCGACCAGAATTTGATAGAGCACCTAGTGCTGGTGGAGAAAGACCCGCGAGTTGCTTCGTTTTGGAGGACGGCGCTCTCTGACTCTCGTTTCGCAGACCGCGTAGAGAGATTTCGATGCACGAGGAAAAATGTCGAAGCGGTCTGCGCCAATCCTGACCGAGACCCTGCATTCTGGACGCTCGTGAAGAACCGTTGCTCCGTGGGCGGAAACCTCAAAGGCGGCCTCATGAGGGACGTTTCCTGCCGGTGGAATGGCAAGGTGCACGCAGCGGCTCTTCGGAAAATTTGCAGTTTGTCGTTTAGGATTCAGTGCATCGAAGGCGACGGCATCGATGCGCTGCGCAAACATGCCGACGACCCCAGTGCAGCAGCGTTCGTTGACCCTCCATACGTGGCGGCTGGGAAAAGTCTCTACAATCAGTGGCAGGTTGACCATGCGGCGATATTTGACGTGCTCGCAAAGTGGAAGGGCTTGTGGGTGATGAGCTACGACTCCGCCCCGGAAATCAGAAGACTCCTCAAGAAACATCGATTTGTCTATCGAGAAGCACCGATGAGAACGAACAAGGGCAAGGTGAAGAAGGAACTCATCATGAGGAGTATTCCCGTGTTGCGGCACGAAAATCCGAAGTGGAAGAAGACCTGACATGAAATCCATTCATCGACCTGCATGGCTCAGGGCGTAGCATCCGTCAGGTTCTCCGTCTTGCTTCCGAGGCTTTGATGTCGTCGTAGATTCCTTGAACCAAGTGCCGGTGCTTCACGTCAGGGTCGTGAGGGACGACGCAGCCTCTGTCACCCTTCAATCCGACCGACACAACACTTCTCGTTTAGAGCGTTTTGTCCTCCGCTTTGCGCTGAACTATGTTCGCCGAGACTTTCCATAGACGACTAAAAGCTCGGGTCGGCGAAGATTCTTGCGGCCAAGTCCCGAAGGAGGCGGGACACGGTGCCGCGCACGCCGCCGTCGCCGTGGGCGTCACGATGCTCCGGGGCATACTTGAGGCGCGACTTTGCGTCGTACACCTTGCCAACCACTTCGTTTTCCTCGGGGTTGAACTCGACGATGACCATGGGACGGGCTTCCGCGACAGGGGGGCGGGCGAAGCTGAGAATCGCAATGGAATCATTGTTGCCTGTGAAATCGAGCGCGGTCGGCACGAGGCCCTGCTCCAAGGTCTCACGCAGGGTGTCCAGCGTGCGGGCATCGAGGCCATGCAGGAAAATGTCGCTTCGGACAGGAGCGGAATTTCGGTCGAACAGCTCGGGTCTCTTGAGTTGTGGTGAGTTCATCATCTTCTTCTCTCCTTCTATGAATCTACTGCGGTTCCACACTCGTTCGAGTTGCGCTCGATTCATCGGATTGCCGGTGCGCAATGCAGGCAGCGTGGGCGAAGTGGTTGAGGCGAGCCGCTTCAGTGAGAACTTGGCCCCACTTGGGTAATCATGCTGCCTCCAGTTGCTTCCGCTTCTTGTCGCGCTTTCGACGCCACATGCGAGCAAATTCAGTCTGACAGCTCTCGCGCTCGCGACGCCAAATCTCGATGGCGGACATTTCAGCCATTCCATACTCGTCTCTTACCTTGATGAGGCCCGACTCAAAGGGTTTCCGCTGTTCGATGGTCAAGTCAACCCACCACCACATCGCGTCCTCTCGGTCTTGCTCATCGTCGGCCTGCTGTGGGGTGAGCTTCGACTTTCGAGCGAACTCGGCGCGGCGCTCCTCGACCTGCCGATGGCTGCGACCCGCGAAGGTTTCAAACTTGCAGCCCGGATTCCAGTAGGCCAAGAACTCGGGGTTGTGGTTGGCGAACGTCATGTACGCCGTCAGGACGTTGGTGCAGGACTCACCTTTGCCCTCCCCATTCAGAATAGTCGCTATGTGTGTATAGGTCTGCAAGGTCTCGATTAAGTCTCGTGGGCAGCCGTGGGCGAGAAGGGTCTCCACGACTTCCGACTTGAGCACGACCTTGCCGCCGTGGCGTGGTCGCGGGCACGCGGGAACGGACGGTGCAGGGGTGGCACTCGCCATCTGTACCCCGTCCGACAGGACGGGGGCTGTTGCTGTTGCCTTTGGTTTTCCTTCCTTCATTGAGGAAGAAAAGGAAAAAACCGGGTTTTGACTTGAAGCACTTGTGTTCTCTTCTCCTGTAATGAAGGAAGGTACCCCACTACTGTGTATGGACTTCTTGTCGAGTGGCTTCTCGACTTCTTGTCGAGTGGCCTCTGGACTTCTTGTCGATAAGCCTTTGGACTTCTTGTCGAGTGGCTGCTCAGGCGATGTCTTTGCGGCATCCAGATTAACCAGCGACTTCTGGCGTGATTCCTCGCTCTTGCGGGCACCACGGGACGGCAGCTTGGCGCGGATAAATTCGTCGTCCTCGTCCTTCGCCATCGCTCGGGCCTTGATGGCGGCAAGCTGTTCCTTCGTGATTGTGTACCAGCACCGCAGGTAGCCACGGTCATCGTGGAATCTCTTCACCTTCAGCCAGCCATCAGCCTCGTACATCTGCGTCAGCTTGCAGACGGTGTCCACAGAGATGCCGTGCCATGCGGCGAGCGTCTCCTGACGCGAGATACACCACCCGAGAGTGTCCTCCGAGTACTTTTGCGCCTTGACCCATTCAGGGTCATCCAAAATCAGGGAGGCAATGCGCTCTAACAGGGACTTCGCGACGCCCTTGTATTCGTAGAGATTCGAATTACGGACTGCGGCTGCGTGTTCGCTACTCATCCGCGACCTCCCGCCACCGCGCGGTCGCGGCCATTTGATGAACACTGAACTGCGTGCCCCGTAGTGTTAAGCATTCGCGCTTGGCGACGTGACTGTGTTGGTATTTCATTCGTGTCCCTTCGCTTTCACCGTTGTGTCCTTTTCGCACCTTTTGGTAAGAACGGTGGGCGGCGGGTGGAACACAGAGACCCGCCGCCTAGACTCCGGGAGCAACCCCGACGTATGCGGGTATAATACGAACCCCGCCGAGAAAATTCGGAACGATTCCGGGGCTACAAGCGTCCTCACGGCGTTGGCGAGTTTAGCTGCGGAGTTCCAGCGTTCTCGCGATGCGCCGCCCATTTGCGCGGTCTCCCCGGAGGAGGGATTTTGCATCCTCGAATGCCGAGCAAATTTTCGAGTTCGGCGAGTTCCAGCCGGTCGGCCTGCGTTGCTTGCCCGGCCTGAGCTTTGAGCCACAGCTTCCGCGTCTTGTGCCGGTATGCCGCGATTGTGCTCGGCGCGAGTTCTGCCAACGGTCGTCTCACGTCCCCTCCTCAATAGCGAGGGTCGTAGACAGTTTCTTTATTTCTTAAAATGTCTATTTGCGGGCGGGAGATACAGCACGAGTCAAAAGTGCGTATCGGACGAAGTAGGGGAATCGGGCGGGTTTTGCACTTCGGAGCACCTCTGATGCCCCGAAGGAACACCGGCTTGGTCAGTCCTTCTCCTCAACCTCCCATGTGTCGTAGAGTTCCCACTCGTCAGAGTTTACTCTTCCGTCCTTGAGGAAGCAGGGCCCGATAGCCATCATCCGCAAGAAGTACGGCCCACGCGGCAACGTGCTCGGCGACCGGAACGACGATGCTGTTCCCGAGACAGCGATGTCTGTCCATCCGGTTGGGAACCCCATCATCCACTCGGAATACTCCGGGCTTAGGCGTCTCTTGGAAATGGCGGTGCCACGACTTGCGCAGGCCTTCCGTTGATTTGACCCACCGCATGTATCTGACGATTTCGCCGTGGGTGTCGGCCACCAAGAGCACTCTTTTCCGCATGTGTGGAGCGCCAAAGGCGCACGCGGGGAGAACCGACCACCATGCATCATACCCGAGGGCGGCAAGGCCTTTGAGGACTTCATCCAGTCCTCGACTGAGAAGGTCGGCAGAGATTTCGGCACATACGACACGAGGCCGGATTTCCTTGATGACTCGGAGCATCTCGAAGAAGAGGCCGGACTCTTTCCCCCGGATGCCCGCTTTCCTTCCTGCCGGGCTGATGTCCGTACAAGGGAATCCGCCGCTGATGACATCAACAGGCCCGAGATTGTGCAGACCAACTTCCCGGATGTCCCGGAATCTTTTCGCTTTGGGGAACCGTTTTTTGAGGACTTTCGTCGCATAGTCGTCTATCTCCACCTGCCATTTGGTCTGGATTCCGACCCTCTCGAACGCGAGGTCAAATGCCCCGATGCCTGAGAACAGGCTTCCGTGGGTGAGCATGGTCTTAGGATACCGACCGCCACGACCGACGGACGGATTTCACGAATTACTGGTCGCTAATTGGTTAGTGAAGTGTAGGAACCGCATTGTTTCGACCGAAGCAGTTGTGGACGACCGACAGGTGCTTGAGTCTTAGTCCGCATGGCGTCCCGCACACCGCTGACTTCGACCCGGGGGGCTGCCGCCCGCCGGGCAGGGCGTGCCCCATTCCATTCGGTTCACGCAGCCCACCGCCAATACTTGTCTTTTGCGACCCGCTCTTCGGTCTCTCTCGTGACCAACAGGTCTGTCTTGGGAATTAGGTTCTCGATGGCCGATGCGGGTACACGAACGAGGTAGCCGATGCGCACTACCGGCAGCCGACCACGTTTAATCCATCGGTAGATAGTGTTCGGGGTGACCCGCAGGATTGTAGCGACTTCTTGGACGGTCAAGAGTTTTGGAGCCATGACGTGCCTCTTCGGTTTGAACCTGCCCGAAGCGACACGCACTAAGATTCGACGTGAACTTCTTCTTGGCTTTTCGAGTGACGTTACACGCGCTAGCTTTCGCCGCCTTCTGTTTCACTCGACAGCGCCGGTGGTCGGCGCTTTTGTCATCAGCGAATTGCTCGCCTTCGACGATGATTCGATTCTATGCAGGAGGAGGCGGACGCGGCCCACCTCTCTACGCTGCCGCGTCGTTCACCTGCTTGCGTAGCGTGGGGTCGGTTCGCTTGACCGCCCGCAAATAAGACATCGTTGTTTCAATGTCGGCGTGGCCGAGCAGCTTTTGAATCGTGTAGATGTCCACGCCAGCGCGGCAAAGAGTGGTCGCGTACAGGACTCTGAAACTGTGCATCGGCTTTGTTGGAACATCGACTCCGGCACGCTTCGCCACCCGCTTCACGATGCGGTCAATATGGATGTCCGGCTTTCCATCACTTCTTGCGAAAAGCAGAGAACCGCTCAGCGTCGCCACGTAAGCTGCTAGGGTCTCAATCAGGCGGTCATTAACCGGGACGGTTCGCTCCTCGCAATCCTTCGTCTGAAATCCCAATTCGGGCTTTGACCGAGTGCGGATTGTCTTCTCCGCAAAGTTGATGTCGGACTCTTGGGAGTGAACGATTTCGCCTTTTCGGAAGCCCGACCCTCGGGCGAGCAGGATAAGGACGCGCTCCTTGTCGGCCTTGCAGACCGCCAGCATTTTCCGAATGTCTTCGTCAGTCCAAGGCTCATATTCATGATGCTCGGCCTTTGGCCAATCGGTCTGTTTGACGAGTCCGCGTTTCCCATACCGATTCAGGAATGTGACGACGTAGGCGAACAGATTCCGGGCAGTGTAGCCGCGGCCGTGCTCGGTTTCGCACGTCGCCTTGAAATTCATGACGCAGGGTCGTTCGATTTCGTCTACGTACTCGACCTTGCATCTTCGTTGAAACAGTTTGATTGCGTGGCTGTACGCATCATAGGTTTTCGGACGCTTGTGCTCTTGAATTTCGACAAGATATTCGTTGGCCGCATCACGAAGGCGGGTTCGTTGTCCGCCAACTTCTTTCGAGTCCTCGTTGAGAGGGATGCCGAAAGACTTGGCATTCAGGGCGGCTTCCATCCGGCGCATCGCGTTCAGCGCCTTTGGCGCGTCGCTTCCGGCAGGTTTCAGGATACGCTTGCCCTTGTCGGTGTAGCGGAGGTAATAGCCAAACGTCCGCTCGACCGCGACTTCCTCTCCTCCAATGATGGCGACTCCCGATTTGATTTTCCCGTTTTTCGTGAATGCAGGACTCACGAAGCTCGACTTGCGGTCTCCAGCGTTGACCTTTACTCTGACTTGCAGCTTGACCTTGCTCATGTGCTTTTCCTTTCCCTGAATAGTACTGAGCGAAAGGAAAAAGCTCCGGGCCTACTTTTGAGAATCTAGCAAAGTGCTCGAAAAAAGTGGCAACAGTGCTCTCAAAAGTGGCAACACACTTTTGTAAACCCTCGGTTCTATTGGCTTTCTGAAGATATGGTAGCGATACCGGGAATCGAACCCGGATTTGAGCCTTGAGAGGGCTCCGTCCTAACCGTTAGACGATATCGCCCCACGGACAATCAGCCGGCAAGGCAACAGATTTAACTCAGCCTCGCAATGCAATGCCGCAATTTTCGCATGCCTGTACGTTAGCCGCAAGTAGGGCCAACCACCCGTCGAAGTCACGCGCATGAATCTGCCTTCTGTTATGATTCCGCGAAACCCTGCAGGGCTGGAATCCGTCTGTCTTGGCACACGAAAAGGGGTGGATCCTATGACGAAAAAGAGTTCTTTTTCGAAGTTGGTTGCCTGTCTCGCGATTTTGGTCTTGCCATTGTTTCTCTTCACGCGGAAGGGTCACGCAGATGGTTCCGCTGCGGCCAAGTCCGCCCACAAAACGTCGAAAGACACGAAAAAGAAGAAGAGTGCCGAGCCTGCGGCGCAGCCAATGGACGCGGACTACACCGCGAAGATCAAGGAGTACACGACCGAGCCTTATCTATCCACGCCGTTGGTTGACCATCTTCCCGCATCGAGCACTGTGCCTACGCCCGACAAAGTTCTCGGCTACATCATCGGCACGCCCAACAAGCTCACACATGTCGCCGATATTTACCGCTACTACCACGCGCTCGAAAAGGCTTCGCCGCGCGTCCGCACATTTATCACCGGCAAGAGCGAAGAGGGACGCGATTTTATGGTTGTTGCTATCAGCGATGAACAGAATATCGCGCAGCTCGATCACTATCGCGACATCACGGCAAAGCTCGCAGACCCGCGAAAGATCAGTTCTGAGGAAGCGACGGAACTCGAGCAAACCGGCAAGCCCTTTTACTGGCTGTCCGGTTCGATTCACTCGCCGGAGACCGGCTCTCCGGAAATGCTGATGGAGCTGGCCTACCGGCTTGCGGTCGAAGATTCGCCGATGATCGAACAGATTCGCAAGAACGTCATCGTGCTCATCACGCCGGTTCTCGAAGTGGATGGCCGCGATCGCGA
>JASHRL010000302.1 GCA_030037355.1 Candidatus Acidiferrales bacterium
TGCCGCTCCAGAAAACAATGAACCAAAGCGGGAATATCCGAACGCCTCTCCCGCAGCGGCGGCAGATGCACGGTAACGACGTTCAATCGGAAAAACAAATCCTTGCGGAATGTTCCCGCGCGATACGCCGCTTCCAGATCGCGGTTCGTCGCGGCAATCACGCGCACGTCCACAGCAACCTTCTCGTTGCTGCCTACAGGGCGCACCTCTCTTTCCTGCAACACGCGCAGCAGCTTCGCTTGCATTTCGAGCGGCAGTTCCCCGATTTCGTCGAGAAATATCGTTCCTCCATTGGCGCTCTGGAAGAGCCCGGACTTCGATTTCAGCGCGCCCGTGAATGCGCCCTTTTCATGCCCGAATAGCTCGCTTTCCATCAGCGTCGGCACAAGCGCTCCGCAATCCACAGCAACGAATGGCATTTTCGCCAGCGGTCCGCGGAAGTGAATCGCTCGCGCCACGAGTTCCTTCCCCGTGCCGCTCTCGCCTGCGATCAGCACCGGCGTACGCGAATCCTTCAGTCGAGACACCATGCGCAAGAGATCCTGAACCTTTGCCGACGTGCCCACGATTCCATCGAGCTGCGTTTCCGTATCCATTCGTTCGCGGAGAAATTGATTCTCGCTCACCAGGCGAACCTTTTCCGCCATTCGTTGCAGAAGCAGCCGCAATTTCTCCACACGAAATGGTTTCTCAATGTAGTCGTAAGCGCCGAGCTTCATCGCGTCGACGGCGGATTCGATCGTGCCATGACCTGTCATGATTGCCACTTCCGTCGCTGGCAGGGCCTGCTTGATTTGCCGCAGCAATCCGACGCCGCTTTCTTGCGGCAATTTCAAGTCGGCCAGGACTACATCCGGCGCCTGCGTTTCGATCAGAGTCAGCGCAGCTTCTGCGCTCTCCGCTTCCGATGGCGCGAAGCCCAGCTTTTCGGCAATCGTCAGGCAGAGCTTGCGAATCGATGGCTCGTCCTCCACCACCAGAAATCGGATTTTCATTTCGTTGGACATATTTCCTCTCTCATTGCCTTTGCTTCTCTGGCGGCGCTGCTACCGCGTTGCCTCTCCGGCCGTCACCGCTGCCGCGTTTTCCGCCGTCGGCAGACGCACGAAAAATGTGCAGCCGTCGCCTTCCGAATTGTTCGCGCACGAGACTTCTCCGTTGTGTTCTCGCACGATGCCGTAGCAAATGCTCAAACCTAGGCCTGTTCCTTTGCCGACTTCCTTCGTCGTATAGAACGGCTCGAAGATCCGCGCCATGTTCGAGATTCCCGTGTCATTGTCGCGAATCGCCACTTCGACAAATTCCTCTTTCTCGCTCGTGATGATTTCGATCTTTCCCGCGCGGCGTGCTTCCTGCACGGCATCGTAGGCATTGTTGAGAATGTTTAGAAAAACCTGCTGCAGCTGGTGTGCGTCGCCGAAAATTCGCGGCACGCCCGCGCCGTATTTTTCCACAACCTCCATCCCGTCTCCCGTCGACCCGTATGTGCGGAGCTGCACGACCTGCTTCAGTATGGCGTGGACGTCGAGTGGTTCGCGGTGCGCGGGCATCTGCCGTGCGAATTGCAGCAGGTTCTGCACGATCTCCTTTGTGCGCTCCGCCTCCTGCAGCACGATGCGCAGCTCCTCCTTGGGCTCCTCTGGTACGGCGCTGTTTTCCAGCAGCAAGTCCGCATAGCCCACAATCGCCGCCAGGGGATTGTTGATTTCATGGGCCACTCCGGAAACCAATTGCCCCAGCGCAGCCATTTTCTCGGCATGGCGGAGCTGTGCCTGCAATACGGCTGCATCGGTGATGTCCGTCATCACCACCACGATGCTTCCGACGTGCCCTTCTTCATCACGGATTGGGCTCAGGCTGATCGAGAATTGTCCTGTGCTTCGATTCCCGCGCCGCACAGGTAGCTCCAGATTTTCCGGCGTGAATCCTTCGAGCGTGCTCTCGAATGCCTTTTCGAATTTCGTCCGCCGGTCGTGTGGAATGAACTCAGTCAGCGGCTTCCCAAGCAAATCCCTTTCGCTGTATCCCGATTCATACGTTCGCCGGTTCGCGTAGCTGATCAGACCAGCCGTATCGAGCACCAGAATCATGCTCTGCGTGTGATTGAGAATTTTCGTATTGAAATCACGTTCGCGCTGCAGTTGCGCTTGATATGTCCGCTGCTCCGTGATGTCCTTCAAAATGTGTATCGTCCGCGATCCTTCTTCGGCGCCGGCGCCGATCCGCGATGTCGAAATCAAATACGCGCGCGCTCCAGCGCTCACGACGGATTCATCGTTCGCGCCGCCCGGCTCACGGCAAAATGGACACACTCGGCTCGTCGCGGAGGGGATAATCGGATTCAGCGCCCTCGTACTCATCCCAACAAGCTCGGAAGGCCGCGCTCCGACTGCTTCCGCCAGTGAGCGATTGACTCGCACAATCCGATTCGCCGGATCGTGCACGACAATCATGTCTGTGATTGCGTCGAAATCTTCCACCCACTGTCGCTTCGATTGTTCGATTCGCGAGAAAAGCCGCGAATTTTCTAGTGCCACTGACGCATGGCTCGCCAGCGCCTGAATCAGGTTGTGATCCGCCTCCGAAAGCTCTCGTTCCCGATTCATCAGGCACAGAATGCCCAGCAAATCCCCTTCGCGGCCAGTCAGCCGTACAATGCAGACATCCCGCCATCCCAGCGCGCTGGCCACTTCCTTCCCCAGCAGGATTGTCGCGTTTCCAGTGAGTAGCGGATTCGGATGTTCTGCGGCGAAATTTGTCAGCACATCATCCAGGTGCGCTCTCTCCTCGAGATGAGGCTTTCCGTCAACATGGTGGGCGTAGACGGTTTCCAGCCGTGCGCCTCGCGTCAGCGCAAGAATGGCCGCCCGTGCACCCAGCATTTCTCTCGCGTTTGACGTAAACCTACCCACAAATTCTGGCAGGCGTAACGACGGTTTCAATTCGACAGCAAGATCCATCAGACTCTGCGCGCGCCGCTCGGTTGCGCTTTGTTGTTCGTCTTCTTTGGAAAGCATTTTCGCAAGAACGCCGCCAAAAGCTTCGGCTTGCTTCACGATTCTCCGATCAGATGTCTCGCTCTGCTTTCCTCGCAGAAATACGAAGACCGAAGCAAGTCGCTTGTCTGGATTCAGCGGGAGAATGATGCATCTGCAGTCGCCAATCAGTTTTTTCTCTAGCTTGCTTTGCTTCTGCTTGGAATTTCCTGCAATGCATTGGCCCCTAACGATTGCCCGCCGAAGAAGAGGTGCTTCCGATAAGTCTATCTTCCAACCTCGTCGCAGTTTCGGTCGGCCCTCCGCGTGAGTCGCGGTCAGCCAACCGCATTCACTCGGTCCTTGTTCGAACTCCCAATAGCTCACGCCATCCAGTTGAAAGAATGATTTCGCCAATCGGCACGCAGCTTGAATCAGCGCCTCGGGAGAACGCATGGATGCGTGCAGATAAAACTGCGCTAGGAGGTCCTCAAGGCCGTCGCTGCGGCGAGAGGAAGAGGCTCGGGATTTCGATCGTGCACGCATGGAGGATAGGGGGCCTGCGCGCCAAAATTTCAAAATGAGAAACAATACAACGGTAGCTCGCATTCTCATTTTGAGTCAATCCCGGTCGCAACACGGGTTGCCGAATCGTGCATGACCCTTCCCTAGAGTGACTCTCATAGTGAGACGGTCACCACCGCCATGCTCGACCCCTGAGACAATCTCCTCTCACCCTGGCCCTTTGCACGCCCGCCCACGTATCTAATTAGCCTTTTTTTATGTGCAACTTACAGAAATTATACACGAACTGAATACCAAGTACTGGAACTGGTATGTGCCTTGCAATCTAGAGAACCGGATTAGTAGGTACCCGGTCATCCAAGGAGACCCATCGGTGAACATTCGATCGAAGATTTTGCGTTTTGGACTGGTAGCCCTCGCAGGCTCTGTCCTTATCTTGCCGCCTGCGGTGATGAGCCAGGATACGACGACCAAGCGCAAGGTGAGCCACAAAGTTGTCCCCGATTTCCCCGAGCTCGCCAGGCAACTGAACATTACCGGCAAGGTTAAGCTCGCGCTTGTTGTTGCTCCCGACGGCCACGTGAAGAGCACTCAGGTTTTGGGCGGAAGCCCCCTGTTGGCTCAGTCAGCGAGCAAGGCAGCGAAAGATTGGAAATTCGAGGCTGGTCCGAAAGAGACCACCGAAATTGTTGAATTCGACTTCACGCAACAGAACCAGCAATAGCTGGCCAATTCTTGCCCTGCCTTCTTGATTGTAGAGGGGAGCTCTTTGGCCGCATTGGGGGAGGCGTTTGACGATGACGATTGGGAAAAAACTCTACATTGGTTTCGGTTCGATTCTCGGGCTTTTGCTGATTGTCTTCCTCGTCAACTTGACGGCCCTCCTGCGTGAGCACTCTGTTCGCGACAAGGCTTCGAGCACGCTCCAGAGTCTTCAAACCATCGAGAAGGTTCGCTATGAAATGATGCAGGTTCGTCTTGACCTCCGTAATTTCCTGCTCAGTGGCGACACGCATATCGAAGCCACGACAGACAAGCAGGAAAGCGACCTAATGGATTATCTTCAGGCCCAGCGTACAAATTCTTCTGATGAGATCCTCCGAAGCGCTCTAACTGAGGTGAGCAATAGCGAACAGGACTGGTATGAGAATTTTGCCAAGCCGCTAATTGAAAAAAGACACCAAGTCGATTCCGGCGACGCGACTGTCTCCGATCTGCAAGTTTTCTATCTCGAGAAGAAGCCTGGGTCTTGGATCAACGGTGACGTTAACATACTCGACCAGGCTGACGCGCAGATTCAGAAGTCGTATGACGATGCCAATGAATCCGCTGCTCATGCCAGTTCAATGAGCATCAACGGTGGTTTCTTCGGGATGTCGCTCGCCATTCTTTTGGGTCTCGGAATCGCCTACTACACCGCCAAGTCCATCACCCAGCCGCTCGATCATCTTATTGAAGTCGCTCACGAAATCGGGAGCGCCGGTGATCTCGACCAGAATATTGATATTCGTCGCAATGATGAGGTCGGCCGCCTCGCGGATAATTTCCGCTCCATGGTCGAACATTTGAAGCGTATGGCCGGCGTTTCCGCCTCCGTCGCCGAAGGCGATCTCGACGTCGAAATCGAGCCGCTCTCCA
>JASHRL010000303.1 GCA_030037355.1 Candidatus Acidiferrales bacterium
GCTGCGGCCGAGAAGAACTAGCGTTTCGCCGCGCTGAGCTTCAAGCGAAAGCCGCTTCAGAATGACATGTTCGGCGAGACGAAATTCCACATCGCGCAATTCGATCGCAGGACTCGTAAGAGTTTTCGAATCGTTCGCCATGCCGTCGTGTTTTCCGAGGAAGGATTGTAGCTTGAAGAGTGGCATGACCGGTGCAATTCATTCCTCACATACCTGTGGCGAAATCTGTCGAGCGAGTCGCGCAAAAGGCTATACTGCCGCTCAAAATTGATCGAACATCTGCAGAAGCATCTCCATGCGGAGGGAAAGGCTCTTCATGATTCCCCAATTGCTGCGGTACGAAGATTTTGGGGTTCTTCTTTTGAGGCTAATGGTTGGCGTGATCTTCATCACCAGCGGCTGGAATCACGTGAGAGACCCTGAAGCAAGATCCAAGAGCATCGGAATGAGCAAAGGCTTCACAATCTTCTTGGGCACGGCAGAAATTGCCGGAAGTCTAGGAGTGATGTTTGGCGTCCTGCAGCAATTTGCCGCACTCGGATTGATCACGGTGATGCTCGGCGCGATTCAAAAGAAAATCGCGGTCTGGCACACCGGATTTTGGGGAAAGAATGGATACGGGTGGCATTACGATTTGATGATCGTCGCAATGAACATCGCGATTGCTGTGACTGACGGTGGCCGATACGTTCTAATGAGATAGCCAGGAGGTTCGGGTTTTGCGAGGCGATTTATCGGCCTCAAAAGGAAAGAGCCTCTGGGCGGGACCGGAGGCTCTCTTGAGTTCAAATCCGGACTGAAGAAATACTTACCGTTTGCGGGCGTTGTGCTTCTTATTGTAGATCTGACGAGACACTTTGTTCTGCTGCTGATTCACTGCGCGGCGGTCGGCCCGCGTCAGTTTGCCGCCATTCGCCTGGCGCATTCCGCGAGTCTCACGATTGATGCCCTGCTCTTTGTTTTCCAGATTCTTGGTTTCGCCGGCCGTCAATTGGCCACTGCGGATGCCCTGCGCGATACGGTCCTGCTGATTCTGCTTCCGCTGACCGACTTCGTTGTTGCCGTAGTGTGCGGTATTCGCGTTGTGCTTGTCCTGATAGATGTTCTTGGACAGGTTGTTCTGCTGCCGATCGAGTTTGGTCCGATCGGCGGAAGTCAGATGCCCATCATCCTGTGACCGCATATTGTTTTCTTCTTTATTCAGGTCCTGTTCCTTGGTTTCGAGATTCTTGGTTTCGCCGGCGGTCAGTTGCCCGCTTTGAACGCCGTTGGCGATGCGGTCTTGCTGATCGGTCTTGCGCTGAGCGACGGTCGGCTTGGTCGTAGAAGTCGACGTGCTCGCTTGAGACGGGCTTGTCTGAGTCGTGGGACTTGTAGAGCCGGTTTGCGGCGGGGCACTTTGCGCGAAGGCTGCTGGCACGCACAGGGCCGCTAGGGCCACGCCGTTCAATAGAAGTGTTCTCGTCTTCATGATCGCATCCTCTCTGGTGAGTCTCTTCTGTGCCGGCAGCGACATCGCAGCGGCCGTCCAGTTATCTAGAACACGGGGCCCGTGGGAAAGTTGCAAGCTGATACTAGTACTAGCCAAAGCTTTCTTTTAGTGTACCTTAGGGTGGATCTGCCGATGCGGATTATACGGCGAGTGTTCTCAAATAATTACCGATTTCGGCGAGCACGCCTACCAGCATGGTTGAGGTAAGCCGCCCCGTGAATGTATTCTGCTGACTTGGGTGATAGGAGACGAAAACTCTGGGCAGATCCCCTGGCAACATATAGTCCGCTCCATGGCGGAACGGGTATTGGGCTTGATTCAAGATGAGCTTCTTGTCCTTTAGGATTTGAAGATAAGCGCGCAGCGCGAAGCCGCCCAGAGCGAGCACTGCTTTGGGGCGAAGAATATCGAGTTCCGTTTCCAGATACGGCCGGCAATTGTGGACTTCGGATGGAAGCGGCTTGTTCGCGGGCGGAGCGCAACGCACGGCTATGCCAACGTAAGCATTCCTGAGGACCAAGCCGTCATCGCGACTTGCTGACATGGGTTGGTTGGCAAAGCCCGCACGATGAAGCGCGGCATAGAGAAAATCGCCGGAGCGGTCGCCCGTGAATGCGCGTCCTGTGCGGTTGCCTCCGTGTGCGGCCGGCGCCAAACCTACAATAAGGAGTTCGGCGCGTGGATCGCCGAAGCCCGGAACCGGCTTTCCCCAATACTCGCAATCGCGATAGGCTCGGCGCTTCGTGCGCGCGACGTTTTCGCGGTAGCGGACGAGTCGCGGGCACTTGCGACAAGCCACAATCGTCTCATCGAGGACGCGCAGCCGCGTCGATGGGGGAGCAGTTTTTTGAGCCATATATCGTGCGCGGAAAAATTGACACAGAACCAACGCGCAGACTAGCATAATCGAAGCGATTTTCCCTGCCTGAGCCGGGAACTGGGCGCATCTTTGCGCCTGCATGAAATTGAAAAATGGAAATCAGCACAGACTCGAAGAATGTTTTGACGCGCATCGTGGAGCGACGCCGCGAAACGATTGCACATCGGAAACGCGTTCTGCCGGATGTCGCTCTGAAGCTGGCCGTACAGAAGAAAGCGCCAGCGCCGCGAGACTTTCCCAGTGCTCTCGTGCGCGCTGGATGCAACATAATCGCTGAGCTGAAAAAAGCTTCGCCTTCGCGCGGATTGCTGCGCGCTGATTACCGGCCGAGCGCGACGGCGCCAACTCTGGAAGCAGCCGGCGCGGCGGCACTATCAGTTCTTACCGAGGAGGATTTTTTCCAGGGGTCACTCGGGGATTTGAAGGAAGCATCTAAAGCGACGAAGATTCCCATTCTCCGAAAAGATTTTATTTTCGATCCGTGGCAAGTATGGGAAACGCGAGCGGCGGGTGCGGATGCGTTTTTATTAATTGTCGCGATTCTGAATAATGAGACGCTCAAAGATTTGCTGGAATTAGGCCGCCAATTGAGTATGGAAGCGCTGGTCGAGGTGCACTCGCGGGATGAGCTGAACCGTGCGATTGCCGTAGGCGCGAAAATCATCGGAGTGAACAACCGCGATTTGAAGGCGTTCGATGTGAAACTCGATACTTCGCTCGAATTGATCGACGCGATTCCCGAGGAATGCATTGCCGTGAGCGAATCGGGCATCCATTCACGGGGTGACATCGAGCGATTGCGCGCTGCCGGATTCGATGCTTTTCTCGTTGGCGAACACCTGATGACGATGGCAGATCCGGGAGCAGGGTTGCGCGATCTGCTCGCAGTCGAATGATTATGGTTCAAGTCAAGATCTGCGGCATCACGAATTGGACAGATGCCAAGGCCGCGATAGACGCTGGCGCGGATGCGCTGGGATTCAATTTCTATTCGAAGAGTTCGCGACGAATATCACTTTCACACGCGAAGGAGATCATTCGCCATTTGCCGCGCAGAGTGGCTGCAGTTGGCGTTTTTGTGAATGCTCCGAAAAATGAAATCCTGCGCACGGCGCGTGCTGTGAATCTCAATGCTTTGCAATTGCACGGCGAAGAATCGCCCGAACAGGTTGAGGAGCTCGCGCGAGAGTACCCTGTCATCAAGGCATTTCGCGTTTCGCCCGGATTTCGTATCGCACAGCTCAAGAAGTACAGGCGCGCGGCTGGATTTCTGCTCGATGGATACGATGCCAAGCAGCGCGGCGGCACAGGAAATCGGTTCAATTGGGACATCGCGAGTGAGGCAAGCGAATATGGTACGGTGATCGTCGCGGGCGGATTGACTCCCCAAAATATCTGCGAAGCGATTCGGAAGGCGAAGCCGTTCGGAATCGACGTATGCAGTGGAGTTGAAGCGCTGCCCGGGAAAAAAGAGCCGAAAAAGCTGAAGCAATTGATGGCCGCGGTGAAAAGCGCGTCACAGGAAACTCGAAGGAACCAAAGAACGACAAATGGCGACAAAAAGCTTAGCTGAGAGTGTCCCGGACGCGCGCGGCCGGTTTGGCGCGTACGGCGGCAGGTATGTTCCGGAAACACTGATGGCGCCGCTCGAGGAACTCGAACGGGCGTATACCGAAGCACGCTCGGATGCGAAGTTTCAGCAGGAGTTGAATGACTTGCTCCACAACTTTGCGGGCCGACCCACGCCGCTGCAGTTCGCCTCGCGACTTACTGAATATTTGGGTGGGCCGAAAATTTATTTGAAGCGCGAAGATCTGCTCCACACCGGAGCGCACAAGATCAATAACTGCATCGGACAAGGATTGCTCGCTGCACGCATGGGCAAACGCCGCGTGGTTGCAGAAACGGGCGCGGGGCAGCACGGCGTCGCCACGGCCACTGTTGCCGCACGGCTTGGCCTCGACTGCACGGTGTATATGGGCGCGGAAGATATGGAACGCCAGCGCCTGAATGTATTTCGCATGCGGCTGCTGGGCGCCGAGGTCATTGGCGTGGACGTGGGAAGTAAAACGCTGAAAGACGCCATCAATGAAGCCATGCGCGATTGGGTGACAAATGTTCGGACGACACACTACCTGCTCGGCTCTGTGCTTGGCGCGCATCCCTATCCCGCGATGGTGCGGGATTTCCATCGTGTGATTGGTCAAGAAGCACGCGAACAGATTTTGAATTCCGAAAAACGCTTGCCCGACTGGCTTTTTGCCTGCGTCGGCGGCGGTTCGAATGCAATTGGCCTTTTCAACGATTTCCTCGATGACGCGGACGTAAGAATGGTGGGAGTCGAAGCTGGCGGACGTGGCACAGCGCTCGGCGAGCATGCTGCTCGACTGGCTGCCGCCACGGGATTTGGCGGCGCGAAGCCAGGGGTTCTGCAGGGGACGTATACATACGTGTTGCAAACACCGGACGGCCAGATTTCCACGACGCATTCCGTTTCGGCAGGGCTCGACTATCCAGCTATCGGGCCGCAACACGCCTGGCTGGCGGATCGCGGCCGCGCGGAATACACCGCGGTGAGAGACGAAGAAGCCATCGAAGCGCTGAAAACGCTGGCGGAGATAGAGGGAATCATTCCTGCGCTTGAGTCTGCGCACGCGCTGGCAGAATTGATGCGGCGCGCTGCGAAAATGAAGCGCGACGAAATCGTGATTTTGAACGTCTCCGGCCGCGGCGATAAGGATATGGAAATTCTGGCGCGCTATGTCTGAACAAGCTGCGAAAATCAGCGGCACGATCGAGACGC
>JASHRL010000304.1 GCA_030037355.1 Candidatus Acidiferrales bacterium
TTCGCCATCGTTCCTCGCCTCCTTGGCCCCGACGAAAAAACCAACGCCGACCGCCTGGAAATTCACGCCGGTGGTGTCACTGCCAATAATCTCACGCAGGTCGCGCGCCTCGGCGCCACAGCCGGATGGCTCGGCCTCCTCGGCGACGATGACAACGGCCAGATCATCCGCAAAGCCTTCGCCGAAGACGGTATGGATTTATCCGGAATCGAAGTCGTGAAGGGCGAGCGCTCCTCCCTCACCTGGATTCCCGTCGACGCCGCGGGCGAGCGCTGCATTTATATGTTTCCCAACGTCACCGGAAAAATCAGCGTGCATCAGGTGCTCACGCGCTTCGCGCCGCACATCAAAGCCGCGAAGCATTTTCATACCGAAGCCTCCCAGTTGCCCATCGCTCCCGTGCGCGAAGCCATGCAAGTGGCTCACGACGCGGCCGTGCGCGTCCTCTTTGATCTTGATGTCGCTCCGAGTTTTTTCTGCCAAATGAATCTCGGCACGCAGGAGCAGCTCACCGCTTCGCTGAAATTAGTGGACGTGCTCAAACCCTGCAAAGCTGCGGCGCGCGAATTGACCGGCGAAGAAGATTACGAGCGCATCGCGCGAAAATTGCTCGCACACGGGCCGAAGCTTGTGGCCGTGACCATGGGTTCGAATGGCTGCCTCATCGCCACCAAGGACAAGATCGCGCATGTGCCGGCATTCTCCGTCAAAGTTCAGGACACCACCGGCGCCGGCGACGCCTTTATGGGCGGCCTCTCTTATGGCCTTCTCCAGGGCTGGGATCTCGAACGCGTCGGCTCATTCGCCAATGCTTGCGCCGCGCTCTGCTGCACGAAAATCGGCGCGCGCTCCATGTCCCGCCACGACGAAGTCGTCTCTCTGATTCGTTCGCAGCGGCCAGCCGCGGCCGCAGGACTCTGACCCCGGACGCCAAATGTTCACGCCACATACTTTTTCCATCGCGCTTTTGATGATGATGACCAGCGCGGTTTGCTGGGGCTCCTGGGCCAACACCTACAAAGGTGTGAAAAATTACCGCTTCGAACTTTTCTACTGGGACTACGCCGTTGGCATTTTCCTGATTTCCCTGATTCTCGCGCTGACCATGGGTAGCGCCCATGGCGGCGGGTCCAGTTTTCTCGCGAACCTACAAACAGCCGATCGTTCCGACATGCTCTACGCGGTCGTGGGCGGCGCGGTCTTCAATCTCGCGAATCTGTTGCTCGTCGCTGGAATCGACATGGCGGGCTTGGCGATTGCCTTCCCTGTTTCCATCGGAATCGCACTCGTCGTCGGCACGGTGATGAGTTACGCAATTCAGCCTCGCGGCAGCGCCGGTTTGCTCGCGCTTGGCGTGATCTTTGCATTGGTCGCGGTAATCCTCGACGGCAAAGCGTATGCGGCCCTCGCCGGAGCAGGGCGGACCGCATCGCGAAAAAGCATCGTTGTCTGTGTGATTTCCGGAATCCTGATGGGCCTTTGGGCGCCGTTTGTGACCCACGCGCTCACTGCCGGAAATGCTCTCGGTCCGTACAGCGCCGCTGTGTTCTTGACGCTCGGCGCACTGCTTTCCTGCTTCATTTTCAATATCTATTTCATGCGAAAACCGCTCGTCGGAGAACCGGTAAGCATCGGCGGATTCTTCCGGGCCTCCGCGAGCGGGCATTTGCTGGGCCTCGCGGGAGGAATCGTGTGGGGCGTCGGCACGGTTTTCAATCTGGTGGCCGCAAATTTCACTGGCGTCGCCATCTCCTACGCCATAGGCCAATCGGCGCCAATGGTTGCGGCCCTGTGGGGCATTTTCGCGTGGCACGAATTTCGCGGCACGAACAGAAAAGCGAAGACGTGCCTGGCGCTGATGTTCTTGTTTTATGTTTTCGCCATCGCCTGTATCGCGTGCGCGAATACGGCAGGTTGAAATTCGCCATGATGAAAATTGCGAGCGAAAATGAGAGCTTTCGGCTCGCGCATCTTGCGTCCTGCCGCGGACAGTGCTATTTTCATTTTTCCCTGAATTAGCGCCTATCTGCGAAATGGCATTCCAAGCCACATCTCAGCCGGATTCGGGTCATCGCGCGAGCGATAACCAGGCACCTCGCGCCCGTCGCAAGAAACCGCGTGATCCCACATTTTGGCGCGTCGAAGGCAGCCTGCTGAACCTGACCGCCGTCCGGCCCGTTGGCTTTTTCGCGTGGAATGCGCAAAGTTTCCTCGAGCGCTGGACGCGACGCGGCGGAATGCTGACGCTGGCTGTCGCGCGGCCGGTTCTCTATTTGACGAATCGCGCCATGGCTACGCGGCTCCTGCACACAATTCTGCGCGGCGTGAGTCGCGACCGCCTCGACGTTCTCGGCGAAGAATATTTTACTTACGTTTTGAAACCGGCGCTGAAGCCGCGCGGCGTGGAAGAATTGAAAAAGGCGCAGGCGCGCGGCGAAGAAATCGTCCTCGTGAGCCAGGGCCTGGATCACGTGATGCGGCCGCTGGCGAAGCACCTCGGCGCAAAGTTTTTGATTTCCAACCGGCTCGAATTTCGCGATGGCATGGCCACGGGACGGCTGATCGATCCGGTGATTCGCCCTCGCGGGCCGCTGGCGCGCCTGACAGGAAGTGCACCCGATGGCCGGGTGAGCCGCGAGCGATTGGTGAAAAATCTGGGTTTCGCGTCGCATCCTAAAATCATCGACGCCGCCGTGGAATCCACGGAGCAGCCACAAATCAAGACTTTTGTTCGTGTGGTGCATTGCAAGCCGGAAACAAACATTGGCCAGCTCTCTGTGCGTGAAGCATTGCGCGGAAAAAACATTCTGCTTGCCGGCGCAACGGGATTCATCGGAAAAGTTTGGCTGGTGAATTTGCTGATGGACGCGCCGGAGATCGGCAAAGTCTTTGTGATGGTGCGCCGGCGGAAAACAACCACGGCCGCGCAGCGATTTCGAAAAATCGTGGATGAGTCGCCGCTCTTCGAAGCCCTGGCGCAACGATACGGACCGCGATTCGAGGAGCTTCTGGCAAAGCACGTTGAAGTCATCGACGGCGATCTGAGTAAACCTGGACTCGGGCTTGACGATGCGACGCGCGCTCGACTGGCACGGACTCTCGATTTGGTTATCAATAGTTCTGGCTTGACGGATTTCAACCCTGACCTGCGCGATGCGCTCGCCGCGAATGTCGATTCCGCCGCGCATTTGCTTGAGTTCATGCGTGCGACCGACCACGCGGCGCTGTTGCATCTTTCGACTTGCTACGTGACCGGAGAGCGCGACGGACGAATCAACGAAGTCCTCACGTCAAATTACAACCCGGCCGGTTTGCCCGATTTCGATGCGGAAAGAGAATGGCGTTCGCTGGAAGCGCTGATTCGCGAAACGGAGGCACAGGCGGAGAGCGCGACGGTGACAGATGAGTTGCGCAAGAGCGCCATCGAAAAGCCGACTGCGGCCAAAGGGCTTGGTGGCGCTGCGCTCGACAATCAAATTCGCAAGAACCGCACGCGATGGTTGCGGCAAACGTTGATGGATGCGGGAACGCGGCGCGCCAACGAACTCGGCTGGCCCAACACCTACACACTGACGAAGGGCCTGGCGGAATCGCTCATCGTGAAGCGCGGCGAGGGATTGCCGATCGCCATCGTGCGGCCATCCATCGTGGAATCGTCGCTCGAAAAACCGTTCCGAGGGTGGAATGAAGGGATCAACACATCGGCATCGCTTTCCTACTTGCTCGGAACATACTTCCGGCAATTGCCCACGAACGAGCGAAAATGCCTGGACATCATTCCCGTCGACCAGGTGACGCGCGGGATGACGCTGATCGGCGCAGCGCTGGTCGAGCGCAAGCACCAGCCGCTCTATCATCTGGCGACTTCCGTCACGAATCCCTGCAACATGCGGCGTTCGATCGAACTCACCAGCCTGGGGCACAGAAAATTTTATCGAACGCAGGATGGCTTCAAGCACTGGCTCCGGTCGCGGTTCGATGCGATTCCCGTGTCAAAAGCGCGATACGAAAAGCTTTCCGCGCCCGCGCAAAAAGCCATCGTGCAAGCGATCAATCGCGGAGTTTCGAGCGTGGGGATCAACAACGCGCCGCTGGTGCGGAGGGAGCGCGAGCTCGAGCGCGTCATCAAACTGATTCGCTTATTTGAGCCGTTCATTTTGCACAACGAACACACGTTCGAAGCGCTAAATGTGGAACGGCTCTCTGCGGCGCTGCCATCCGAAGAGCAAGCTGAATTCGGATACGATTCACGCTCGATCGACTGGTGCGACTACTGGGTGAACGTGCACATTCCGGCGCTGCGCAAGTGGTGTTATCCTCTCATCGAAGGCCGCCCCGTGGAGGCGCGCAACGGCGAAAAAATGCCTCCCGCGGGCCAGCCAAACGTGGACGCAGCTACGGGGCAGAGCGCGTCCGCGGCAGCGCCCTGAGACCTCCGAACCGTGGCCATTTTCCTTACCGGATCTACCGGCTATATTGGCGCGCACATCGCCGCAAACCTGCTTGCGGAAAGCGGCGAGACGCTGAACCTACTGGTGCGCGCAAAAAGTCCGCAGGAAGCCAATGAGCGCCTGTGGCGCGCGCTGCAATTGCACATGGATTTCCCGCGGTTTCGCGAATGCCTCGCTACGCGGCTGCGGATTTTTCTTGGCGATCTGACCGGCGAAAAATTCGGCCTCGAAGAGGGCGAATACCGCGAGTTGGTGCGAACGACCGACTCGATTATTCACTGTGCAGCGTCGCTCAATCGCAAATCGGAGAAGAGCTGCCTGAACGTGAACCTGCGCGGCACGCTGCAAGTCATCAAGCTGGGTATGCATGCGCGCGACGAGCATGGACTGCGGCGATTCAGCCACGTGAGCACGGTGGCCGTCGCGGGCCAGCGGCAAAATGAAATCGTGGAAGAGGATTCGTCGATCGATTGGAACCGCTCGGACTACGATCCCTACGCACGCACGAAAAAATTCTCCGAGCACATGCTGAGCGAGCTTCTTCCGGATGTGCCGCGAACGATTTTCCGCCCAAGCATCGTGCTGGGCGACAGCCGGCGGCCGGAAACGAATCAATTCGAAATGGTGCAGGCATTTGTGTTTCTCGCTGGCCTGCCCGTGCTGCCATTCCGGCCCGAGGATCGCGTGGATATCGTGCCGGTGGATTACGTGGCGAGCGCGATCACAACGCTGCACCAAAAAGAAAAACCGGCGCACGAGATCTACCATTTGTCTTCGGGCGTGGGGTCGGAAACATACAGGCAATTGACGCTGGCGCTGGCGGAGGCTCAAGGCAAGCGGTCGCCGATGTTCATGCCGTCGCTCGAGCAACCCACCGCAAGCACCGTGAACTTTGCAGCAGGAAAATTCGGCAAGGCAGGAAAACTGGCGACGCTGCTGAAAGTTTTTTTGCCGTACCTGCGATGGAACACGGTTTTTGACAACGCGCGAGTGGCCGCCGAAATGCAACACAAGCCCGAGCCGTTTTCGAAGTATTGCTATCCCCTGCTGAAATTCAGCCGCGAAAATCATTTCACCTACCCTTACAAGGACTGGCCGCGAGACGCCGCGCGCGCCATGCCGCACTCCGCCGCGCAGGAAATTCCGCGATGATGGATTTGCTGCTGGAAGCGTGGGTTGCCGGATCGATTGAATGGGCGAAATTCACATGGATGCTGGGGCGCGGAAAAAGCTGGCAGCCCGGCGAAAAACTGCGGCTGCTTTTTGCGTGCTATTGCGGCGCGAGAAATACGGGCTCGGATCTGCGCGTCGAGGAAATTCTACGGCAGGTGCGGCGCGTGCTCGGCGAGGAAAATGTCGATCTTGCAGTGATGACACAGGATTTCAATCTGACGCGAGGCTATTTTCAGGGCTCGCGGCAGGTGCGGCTGCCGGACGTTTTCCCGCCGTTTCTGAGCCGTGAAGTGCCGCAATATCACGGCGTGGTGGCGTGCGAAGGGTCGATGTTCAAGAGCAAATTCGCGAACGCGCTGACGACGATGATGATTGGCTCGCTGGCGCTGGCTTCAGCGCGCAACCGGCTTTCCGTCGGATACGGCGCTGAAGCGGGACAGATGGATCCGCTGGTCGAAAAAATGTGCAAGCACTATTGCCGCAAGTCGGTTGTGATTACGCGAAGCGAAGAATCGCAGGCGCTTCTCGGCAAACTGGGAATCTCCACGGAACTCGGGACAGACACGGCGTGGACATTCGAGCCGCGACCGCCGGAGTACGGGCAAAAAAGGTTGCGCGATGCGGGCTGGGACGGCGCGACGCCGGTGCTTGTACTGTGTCCGATCAACCCTTTTTGGTGGCCGGTGAAGGCATCGCTGGCAAAAGCAGCGGCGCGAATGATGACGGGCGCATACAAAGAAAGCCATTACCGCTCGATTTATTTTCACCGGTCGGGCCGCGGCGTGGAGAGCGCCTACAGCCGATATATCAATGCATTTGCGCGCGGCATCGAAAGATTTCGCAAGGAGCACAAGGCTTTTACGGTCTGCGTCGGGATGGAGATGCTCGACCGCGATGCTTGTGAGCGCGTTGCGGCGCAACTGGGCGGTGCGCCGATTTTTTGTTCGGACAAATACGACATGTACGAGATTGTCAGCATTTTGCGCGCATGCCATCTGATGGCATCTTCGCGTTACCACGCGATTGTGACGTCGATGCCCGCTGGCGTGCCGTCGCTGGGCGTCACGATGGATGAGCGAATTCGCAATCTGATGCGGCAGCGCGGGCACTCGCATTTCACGCTCAACGTGGACGATACAGAGCTCGAGGATAACTTATTCAGCGCGCTCGAAAG
>JASHRL010000305.1 GCA_030037355.1 Candidatus Acidiferrales bacterium
ACCGGCAATATTCCCGCACCGGTCTGCTGCTGGATCAGCACAACTCCTTCGGACGCTGGCACCACACCCAGCTCCGCGAGCAGAAACCAGGTTCCGACCACCGGATGTCCTGCGAGTGGCAGTTCACGCGTCGTTGTAAAAATTCGCAGCCGCGCCAGCGCGCGATTGTTCGTGGGCCGCTGCACGAAGACCGTCTCCGCCAGATTCATTTCGCGCGCCACAGCCTGCATCTGGCGCGCCGTCAGTCCATCGCCGTCCGTAACGACCGCCAGCGGATTTCCCGCAAACGGTTTCGTTGTGAAAACATCCAACTGGTAAAAGCGCCGCTTCAAGTCGTCTCCGCGAACTTCGTCAAACGCGCTTGTCTAAATGCGCTCCAATTCTGCCACGGTTCGCTCGTTATGCACATGCCCCGTGTTCAGCGTCGTCTTGGGTTCGAGCAAGACAATCTGGCACTCTTCGTCTGCCACGGGCATATGCTCGACGCCGCGCGGTACGATGATGAATTCACCTGGATTGACCGTTACGTCTCTGTCGCGAAAGCGCATCCGCAACTGGCCGCTCACGACAAGGAACAATTCGTCTTCGTTGTCATGATGGTGCCAGATGAATTCGCCGTGTAGCTTCACAACCTTCACATACGAATCATTCAACTCGCCGACAATCCGCGGGCGCCACTTGTCATCGAAAAGACTGAATTTCTCTCGCAGGTTCACTTTTTCCATGGCTCGCCTCCGTGATGGTGTAGAACAAACTATCAGATGAGCCGCGAAAGTTTAAAGATTCCGCACTTTGGCGCACACGTCTTCCAAGACACGTTCCGTGGTTTTCGCATGTGTGGTTTCCGCATACACGCGAAGCATACGCTCTGTTCCTGATGCGCGCAGCAGCACCCAGCCTGCATCGCGGAGGTAAAGCTTCTGGCCGTCCAGATCCTCGCGCCTTTCGACGGACCATTCCAGCAGGCGATTCACTTTCTCCGATCCATAATGCGCAATGGCTTTTTCCTTTTGTCCTGCGCTCAACTCCAGGTCCACGCGCCCATAATGATGCTCGCCGAATTCCTCGTGCAACATCTTTAGCAGTTCACCGAGCCGCTTTCCATGCCACGCCATCACCTCGGCCAGCAGCAGCGCGCTCACCGTCGCGTCGCGCTCCGGCACGTGCAGTTTCGTCGCGAAGCCGCCGCTTTCTTCGCCGCCCAGCAGGATGTCGCGTTCGAGCATCAGCTCGCAGATGTACTTGAAGCCAATCGGTGTCTCAAAAAGCTTTCGCCCGAATTTCGTGGCGATCTTGTCGATCATCTTCGTTGTGGAAAAAGTTTTTGCAACGTCCCCGCTCAGTTTTCGTGTTCCCGCCAGATGCCACAGCAGAATCGAGAAAATCTGGTGCGGCGTAATGAAAGTGCCGTCCGCATCCACGGCGCCGATTCTGTCGCCATCGCCATCCGCCGCGAATCCCGCGTCGAAGTTGCCGGTCACGACCGCTTCTTGGAGGGCGGCAATGTTTGGCAGAATCGGCTCCGGATTCACGCCGCCAAAGAGTGGCTCAGGCGTGCCGCGAATTTCGTCGCACACGATTCCATGGCGCCTGCAGAGTTCGTGCAGCAGTCCGCAGGATGCGCCATGCATTGGATCGGCCACGAATCGAAATTTGCGGTCGCGTAGCTTTTCCCAATCCACGAGTTTGTCGATCGCTTCGAGATACGGTGCGTGTGTATGCAGAGCTTGAATCAAATCATTTCGCGGCGCCAAGGACGGCGCAGCGTCCACTAGCACAGTTTCGAGCTCTCTTTCGATCTCTGCGACAATCCCTGGCAGCGCGGAGCTACCGTAGCTGGCCTTGTATTTGACGCCACTCCATTTCGCGGGATTGTGGCTCGCCGTAATCATGATTCCACCCGCGGCCGCGCGATGCCTCACAAGAAGCGACACAGCCGGTGTCGGACATGGCTCGTCGGAGAGCCACACTGGTATTCCTGCTGCCGACACTGCTTCCGCGGCCGCGCGCGCGAACATCGGCCCGCCGAATCGCGTGTCGTATCCCACGATGACGCCGTTGAGGGATTTCTCAGCGCGCGCAACGTAGCGAGCGATTGCCGTCGCCACTTTGCGCACATTCGCCGCCGTGAAATCTTCAGCGATAATGCCGCGCCAGCCGTCGGTTCCAAAGTGAATTCTCGTCACGACTCAGAAGTATATGCGATGCGCCCGTGTGCGAGAAGCTCCTGCCGGCGAATGTGTAGGGGGAGGGAAGTAAGGCGCGATTCCTCGCCGCGCGTTTTACAAAAGCTCGCTTCGGCGCTTTTCTTCAAGCCATTTCACTGCTTTACCCACGTCCTGGGCGCGTTCGCGAGGACAAACGAGCAAGGCGTCCGATGTTTCCACGACGACCAAATCTCGCACTCCGATTGCTGCGACAAATTTCTTTGGACTCCACAGGAAATTCCCGCTCGCGTCCAACAAATAGGAATCGCCGGTCGCAACATTCGCATCCTTTCCTCGCGCCAAAAGTTCATAGACCGCGGCCCACGAACCGATATCGCCCCACCCGATCTTCGCAGCAGGCAGGACAAACACGTTCTCCGTGCTTCCGTGCCTTGTGGCGGGTTCCATGATTGCGTAGTCCACGGAGATATTCTCGATCTGCGGATAGATTTTTTCGAGTGCGCGCGAATAGCCCGGGGTGCCGATCGATTGCTGCAATTCTCCAAGCGCACTCCATGTTTTCGGCAAGTATTTGCGTAAGCATTCGAAAAATGTCGATACACGCCAGAAAAACATTCCCGCGTTCCAGAAATATCGCTTCGATTGGACGTATCTTCGCGCAATCGCCGGATCCGGCTTTTCTGTAAATCGCTTGACCGCATACGCCGGAAACCCGCTTATCCGCTCGGCGTGACCCCTTCGTTCGATGTAGCCGAATCCCGTCTCTGGGCGCGTCGGCGGAATTCCCAGCACGACCAGATTGCCCTGCTTTTTCGCCAGTTCCATCGCCGCGCGGGCGATTTTGCAATAGCGCTTCGCATCCGACACGTAATGATCCGCCGGCAACACGGCCATGATTGCGTCGCCGTCCATCTGCGCGATGTGAATCGCTGCAAGTCCGATCGCGGCTGCCGTGTTTCGTCCGACGGGCTCAGCCAAAATCTGATTCCGCGGCACGCGTGGCAATTCGCGTCGCACTGCGGCAACTTGCTCCGCGTTTGTAACCGCCCACAACTGATTCGGTTTGAAAATCGGCGCTATGCGATCGGCCGTCTCCCGCAGCATGGTCTTCGCGCTGACGATGTCGAGCAATTGCTTCGGCGTGCGCGTGCGGCTTCGCGGCCAGAACCGCGTCCCGCGTCCACCGGCGAGCAGCACCGCGCAAGCATTCATATTTTCACTCTTTGTCATTTCAAAGTTGTTCTTGCAATGATCAAACGTCTAGGGAACCGCGATTGACAACAACGTCGTCGCCTCTTCTGGATCATAGACGCAATCGCGCGCTGCGGCAGGAATGATCCACGCCTCCGCCGGTGCGTATTCGATGCGAGCGTCACCCAAGTTCGTACACAGCTTGCCGCGGCCCTCAAGAATCACGATGATTTCAAGGCGCCCCTTAGGTTTGACCATGTGTCGGGACTCGCTGATGCTGTGCTTCACGACGGCAAAGTAGGGACAATCGGCAAGAGTCGCCACTTCAGGAGAAGAGTCGCCATCTTGCGCTTGCGCCACTTTGCCGCCTTGTTGTTTGCCGAATCGGATCACGTCCATCGCTTTCTCAACGTGTAACTCGCGCAGCTTGCCTTCCGGCGTTCGTCGATTGTAATCAAATACGCGATACGTCAGGTCCGAGTTTTCTTGAATCTCGCAAAGAATCATTCCCGGACCAATGGTGTGTACCGTCCCGGCAGGCACAAAAATCGCATCGCCGGCCCGCACCGCGATTCGTTCAACATGCTCTTCCGCATTTCCCTCTGCAATCGCGCGGCGAAACGCCTCGCGTGTCGTCGATTCCTGCAAACCGACGCGCACTTCCGCGCCGGGCCGCGCCGCAATCACATACCACATCTCCGTTTTTCCTACGCCGCCCGCCGCTGCTTCGTTTTTCGCCGCATATTCATCGTCTGGATGGACCTGGACGGAAAGTCTGTCTTCTGGGAAAAGGAATTTCACCAGCACAGGAAAAGACTTGTCGCGCCGCGTACGTTTTCCCGCCAATTCTTCGTCCATGCACGGCCAGGCGTCGCCGAGTTTTTCGCCCGCGAACGGCCCGTCGGCGAGTCGGCAGTCATTCCCGGTGAGCCACACTTCGCCGATCGGCTCACGCAGCGATTTCATCTCAGGGAAAAGAGGCGCGAGATTTCGCGCACCCCAAATGCGCGGAACGAAGATCGGTTCCAATCGAACCGGCCGCAGCGTCACGCGACTATCCGTGATTTGCCGCGGAAGTCACCGCCGCCGTCTGAGCCCGAAAAAAACGATCGAGCCGCCGCAAGCCTTCTTCGATCGTTGCCATGGAGGTTGCGTAAGAAATTCGCAGGTAGCCCGGTGCGCCAAATGCATCACCCGGAATCACGGCAACGTGCGCTTGTTCAAGCATTTCCTTCGCCACTTGCAACGTGTTCATTCCCGGCGCTGCCGTGGCAATGTTTGGAAACACGTAGAAGCTGCCATCTGGCTCATGGCACGTGACGCCCGGAATTTCACGTAAGCCGGCGATGATTCGCGTGCGTCGCTTTGCAAATTCCGCAATCATCCTTTCTGTGCTTTCCATCCCGCCGCGCAGCGCTTCGAGCGCCGCGTACTGTGCGATCGATGTGGGGTTTGAAGTTGACTGGCTCTGCAGTTTCAGTACTGCGTCCGCGACTGGCTGCGGGGCGAGTGTGTAGCCCATGCGCCATCCGGTCATCGCAAAAGTCTTTGAAAGCGAGCCGGAAATAATCACGTGGTCTTTCGCGCCAGGCACACTGGCGAT
>JASHRL010000306.1 GCA_030037355.1 Candidatus Acidiferrales bacterium
GATGCCGTACCTAATGAGACACCTGTGGTGGTGCTCTACAAGCCCGATCCGCAGTACACTGCAGAAGGGAAGCAGGAAAAGATTCAAGGCGACGTAATTCTACAAGTGATCTTTCGGGCCTCGGGGCAAGTGGACATCGTGCGCGTGGTGCAGGGCCTGGGACACGGGCTAGACCAAAACGCGGAAATAGCCGCGCGACAAATCAAATTCAAGCCAGCGGAACAAGATGGGCGGCCAGTGGATTTTCCGGCCAACGTGCGAATTCAATTTGAGCTCGCCTACTGAGTTGGATTGAGGAATTAAGGGGGAGAAGTCATGGGGACGGGATTGCGTTGCATTCTTGCAGCGGCTGTGGGGCTGGCGTTCGCGGGAGGCGCGAGCGCGCAGACTCAGGCACAGGCCCAAACTCAAACACAATCTCAAACGCAAGCGCAGCCGGCGCAGACGCCGCCGCAGCCCGCCGCAGCGCCGAGCCAGCCGACGACCGTTGAGCAGGTCGTCGACCGAATTATCGCGCGCGAACATCAGGAAGTAGCCACACTGCGCCGCTATAGTCCGATCGTCGAGACCTATATTCAAGATATGCGCTACGACCCGCAACTGGGCGAGGTGCCGCAAGTCGACCACTACTATCTGGGCGTGGCGGACCTGAGCCGAGGAGTCGTGGACCGCTCGATGCTCTCGAAAGAAAACAAGGGATGGAAGAGCAAGCTGAACCCGATCAAAGACGTTTCCGGATGGCTGGGCGATTCGTATGTGCCGGCGGGATTTCTGCAGATGATTTTTGTCGATCCGGTGTACTTCGACCGGCAACACTACCGGTTCGATTACGTGCGGCGGGAATTTTTGGGAGCGGTGCGATGCCTGGTGTTCGATGTGACGCCGCTGCCGAAATCGGGCAAGGGACGATTCCAGGGACGGGTTTGGGTGGAAGAAGATAGTTATGCGATTGTGCGGTTCAATGGCGTGTTCACGCCGGTTTCGACGACGACGAGCTGGAATTTGCACTTCGATAGCTGGCGAACGAACGTCGCGCCGGGATTGTGGATTCCGTCGTACATCTACAGCGCGGAATCGGATTTGAATGATTTTCCGCTGGGGCATGTGCATTACCGGTCGCAGACGCGGCTGTGGGGCTACAACCTGAAGCTCGCGGGGCATGAAGAGGAGTTCAGTTCACTGACGATCGAGGCGGCGAAGCCGATTCAGGATCAGGCGGACGCTTCGAAGGATGTTTCGCCGGTGATGGCGGAGCGGGACTGGCAGCGCGAAGGCGAAGACAACGTCCTCGACCGGCTGCAGCGCAATGGATTGCTGGCGCCTCCGGGACCGGTGGACAAGCTGCTGGACCAGGTGGAGAACAATCTGGAAGTGCCGAACAATCTGGACATCGAGCCGGAAGTTCGCTGCCGCGTGCTGCTGACGACGACGCTCGAAGCGTTCACCGTGGGGCACACGATTATTTTGACGCGCGGGCTGCTCGACGTGCTGCCGGATGAGCCGAGCCTGGCGGCGATTCTGGCGCATCAACTCGGGAGAATCATCACGGGACAGGAGCTGCCGGACGCGTATTCGTTCAACGACACGACGATGGTTTCGACGGAGAATACGATGAAGCGCATGTCGTTCCGCACTTCGGAGCTGGAAGAGGAAGCGGCGGCGAAAAAAGCGCTGGAGCTGCTGAAAAATTCCATCTACAAGAATCAACTGGGCACGGCAGGGCTTTTCCTGAAGCAAGTGGCGGCGGAACAGAAAGAGCTGCCGAATCTGATCAGCGCGAATCTGGGGAATCACGTCTACATGGCGGACCAATTGATGCTGGCCGCACCGCAATTGCAGGCGACGAAAGTGGATCAGATCGCGGCGCTGCCGTTGGGTTCGCGGATCGTGCTGGATTCGTGGGACGATTCGATCGCGCTGGCGAAGTCGAAGCCGGTGCAACTGCTTTCGGCGCGGGAAAAAATGCCGCTGGAAGTGACGCCGTTCATGCCGTATCTGACGCGCTACGACGATGCGTCGAACGCGGCAGCGGACCCGACAAAAGGCGCTGTTGCGAAACAGCAGCCGCCGAAACAGCAGCAGTAACACCGATTCGAGCGAGCAGTCTGACAGCAAGAATCTAGAAGTCGTCCCATAAATATCAAAGGAGATTGACGGCTTTGCTTCAGGGGCTAAAGCCCCCTTTTTTTTAGAGGATTTACGTCGGAGCTGAAGCTCCGACCCCCTGGAACCATTCATGAGGTGTTTGCAGTTTGGTACGGCCCGGCCGGGAGGTGGTCCCCAGCCGGGCTTTTTGTTTTTTGCGGCCGCGACTGCGATGTTTTCGTGAAGCGCGTGATGTGCGACGCAGAGGCGTTGCGCGAAGGCGTCGCTTTGAAACGCAGCCCGGATGAGAGAAACTTCCCTGCAGCATGGCGCGGCAATCGCTGATTGAGTTTATCGAGGAGTATGCGCGGCGCGGCAAAGAGATTGCCGTGGCGCACCGGCGCGGCTACCGCATGGAGCGGTGGAGCTACGCGGAAATCGCAGATGCGGCGCGCGGATTCGCGGGCGCGCTGGCGGCGCGTGGCATCGCGAAGGGCGACCGCGTCCTGCTGTGGGGAGACAACTGCGCGGAGTGGGTGGCGGCGTTTTTCAGCTGCGTGCTGCGCGGCGCTGTCGTCGTGCCGATCGACCGGGCGGGAGCGCCAGAGTTTGCGGCGCGGGTGGCCAAGGCGGCGCAGGCGAAACTGGCGGTCGTGTCGAGCGGGCTGCCGGAGCTGGGTGCGCGGATTCCGGCGCTGAACCTCGAAGAAGCAGCGGCGCGGCGGACAGGCAGAGCGCGCGCGGAGGAAATTGGGCCGCCGACTCTTGAGCGAAGCGATCCCGTGGAGATGGTGTTCACTTCAGGGACGACGGCGGAGCCGCGCGGCGTGGTGCTGACGCATGGAAATATTCTGGCAAACATCGAGCCACTCGAACCGCAAATTCAGCCGTATTTGCGCTACGAACGATTTTTCCATCCCATCCGATTTTTGAATCTCCTGCCGCTGAGCCACGTCTTCGGACAACTGATGGGAATGTTCATTCCGCCGCTGCTGGGCGGAACGGTGATTTTTCTGGATACGCTCGCGCCCGCGGAAGTGGCGCGAACCATCCGGCGGGAGCGCGTGACGGTGCTGGTGTCGGTGCCGCGACTGATTGAATCGCTCGAAGGGCAGACGGAGCGGGAAATCGAAGCGGCGGGGCGCGGCGCGGAATTTCGCGCGAATTTCGAAGCGGCGAAGGACGAGCGCATCTGGAAACGCTTGTGGCGCTTCCGGCGGATTCACGGGCAATTCGGATGGAAGTTCTGGGCGTTCATTTCCGGCGGCGCAGCGCTGCCGGAATCGGTGGAGACGTTCTGGCAGCGCGTGGGGTACGCGGTGATTCAAGGCTATGGGCTGACGGAGACGGCGGCGCTCGTGAGCGTGAATCATCCGTTCCGGACTGGAAGAAGATCAATCGGGAAAGTGATGCCGGGAGTGGAGATGAGGCTGAGCGCGGAGGGAGAAATTCTCGTTCGCGGCGAAAACGTGGCTTCGGGCTACTGGCAAGGACAGAAGCTCGAACCGATTGCGGGAGAAGGCGGCTGGTTTCGCACGGGGGATTTGGGAGAAGTCGACGCGGAGGGGAATCTTTTTTTCAAGGGACGCCGGAAGAACGTGATCGTCACGCCGGCGGGAATGAATGTTTATCCCGAGGATCTGGAAGCGGAATTGAAGAAGCAGGCGGGCGTGAGGGATTGCGTGGTGGTGGGAATCGCGCGCGACGGGAACGAAGAGGCGTGCGCGGCGCTGCTGCTGGACGATTCGAGAGCGGATGCGGAAGCGATTGTTGCGCGGGCCAATGAAAAGCTGGCGGAGTTTCAGCGGATACGGCAGTGGATGGTCTGGGATGAGCCGGATTTTCCGCGCACGGCGACGCAAAAGCCAGTGCTGCCGCGAATCCGCGAGGCTGTGGCGGCGAAATTCAGCGGAAAGCCAGCGGGTGAAGAAGCAGCGGCGAAGACGGGTACGCTCGGAGACTTCATTTCGCGCGTGACGCGGCGCGCGGCGGCGAATGTTTCTGCCGACGCAAACCTGGAACGCGATTTGCAGTTGAGTTCGCTCGACCGCGTGGAGCTGATGAGCGCGCTCGAAGAAAAATATCAAGTGGATTTGAGCGAGACGAAATTCGCAGAGGCGAAGACGGTCGGAGAATTGGAGCAGTTACTGCGCGAGCCGCCGGCGCGTCCGCGGGCGCATCGCTTTCCGCGATGGGCGCAGCGCTGGCCGGTGACATGGATTCGAATTTTCATTTATTACCTGCTGGTGTGGCCGGCGACGTGGCTGCTGGCGCGACCGAGGATTCGCGGGCGCGAGCATTTGCGCGAGGCGCACGGGCCGGTGCTCGTGGTGGCGAATCATGTGACGTACGTGGATATCGGATGCGTGCTCGCCGCGCTACCGGCGAAATTCCGCCACCGGCTGGCGACGGCGATGGAAGCGGAACGGCTTTACGGGATGCGCTATCCGACGGGGATGAACTGGTTCATGAAGATTATCAATCGCATGGATTACTGGCTGGTGACGGCGCTCTTCAACGTTTTTCCGCTGCCGAAACTTTCCGGATTCCGCGACAGCTTCGAATTTGCGGGCGAGCTGGCGGATAAGGGATGGAGCGTGCTGGTGTTTCCCGAAGGCGAACGGACGAAGACGGGCGCGCTGGGGAAGTTTCGCGGAGGCGTGGGATTGCTGGCGACAAGACTGCGCTTGCCGGTCGTGCCGATGCGGATCGATGGCCTCTTCGAGCTGAAACAAGCAGGCAAGCGCATGGCGCGAGTGGGCGACGTGCGCGTGACGATTGGCGAACCAGTTTCGTTCGCCGCGGGGACGGACGCGGACAGCATCGCGCGAGAGCTGGAGCGGCGCGTGGCCGACCTGTGAGCGAAAAGCGAACGGAAGCGCGGCGGGAAATCAGTCGTGCGTGGAGTCGTCGCCGGAAGAATCGGCGGCGTGGGTGATGTAGGTGTGGGACATGCGGTCGTGCCACGTGAGCTTGTCTTCATCCCAAAGAGCCCAGAGGAAGCCGAGAAGAACCGTGCCGGCGGAAAGCACGTAGCCGAAGGAGCGCCAAAGGAGCTGGCGCGTTTCGGGGAATGTGCCGTCGATGGCGACGGTGGAGAGATTGCGGATCTGCATGCCGGGCGTCATACCGGAAAACAACGTGAAGAGCGTGAAGTAGAGAACGTAAATCAGGAAGAAAACAGCAGCGTAAACGGCGAGCTGCGGGCGAGCGAAGCCGAGCTGGCCTCCGAGCGAACGGAAAAGGCCGAGAAACCCGACAAAGACAGCCGCGACGACGACAGCGTCTATGGTTCCAGCGAGGCGGCGCGTGGATAATTCGGCGACGGGAAGGGACGTCTTCGCCGGATGGAGGCGATAGTTTTCCACGACGGAAAAGTCGAGCTCCGGCTGAGAGACATGAATCTCGACATGCTGCGTCGGACGAATGCGCGCGATGGTGCGCGGCGCGACGGCCGTGGTGATGACCTCGGGCAAACGGCTGTTGAAGGGCAGGGCGGGCTGGGAGTGCCCGGAATCATCGCCGGA
>JASHRL010000307.1 GCA_030037355.1 Candidatus Acidiferrales bacterium
CCCGGAAGGAAACTATCCCCTCCGCCAGCCTTGCGGAGAACTTCCTCCTGCTCTTCCTCCAGCTTTGCGAGTTCCGAGCGCCTCGCCAGCGCTCTCTCTACGAGCTTTCCATACGTTTCGTGCGCGCGCCTCAATTCCTCAGAATTCGCGTCGGTCACGACAAAGTCGCGAAGGAAATCGATTAACAGTGTCTCGAAATTCTCGAAACGGTCCGGGTCATTCAAGAAGTTGCCGAGCAGGACGTAATGTTCGAGGAAAAGATAATCGTCCACTCCATTTTCCACGAAAAGAAGCCGATTGGTGAAAAGCTCGTAGGTGTCCGCGAAGTCCTCGCCGAAAAATGCACGTCGCGCCTTGGCCAGCACACTCTCGTCCAATTCTTTCAGAATGTGGAAGAGCGTCTGCCCGGCCCGCCGCACGACGCTCTTGCGATTTGACTGCAATTCCGCGAGCTGCGCGCGCTTCACGTGCGCCTGTTCGCTATGTTCAAAGGCAGACCCGCGGGCCCGGATGTGCTCTTTGCATTCCACAATCATGCTGGAAAATTCGCTGGCAATTTCCTGGATGAAAAACTTCAGAATCGCGACGCGCAGGATCAGGTCGTATTCGATATTCTTTTCGAACTGCGCGCGTGTGATCCCCGATTGCAGAAGTTCGCTGAGCAACTTGCGAAACTGCGCCGAATCCGGCGCCCGGGTAGAGCGCGCCTCGTAGCCAAAGAACTGCTGTAGATTTGCGGACTGGCGAACTAAATCGCAGATGTATTGGCGGGCAATTTCAAGAAATCGCGGGCTGAGGTACACGTCATAATGAATGTTGTCAATGCCAGGCGTGAGAGAGCCCAAACGCAGCTCGGCCGTATAGGCTTCCAGCTTCAAACGAGCCGGACGAGTCGGCGATGAGATAGACGTTTCCGGCATGCGACGCTTCTGGCCTTACATCTTCGACTTTAACAGAACGCGCCCGCGCCTCGTCCGCTCCCGTCCCAGTCGTTGCCCAATCGTTTAACGACCAAAGGTCACCGTTTACCGCAATGGCCCGGCCAAACTCCCTTCCCGCTTGCCGCACGCACTCCACGCGATTCTCAGGGCAGCAGTTCCTTGGGCAGCGGATTTCCCGGCCGCTCCTCGTCCCAAAGATCGCAAACAATCCACCAACGCTTGCCGTCATAAAAGAGCTCAAGGCTATTCACGCCGCGGCCGATCAGCGGCCCATTCAGAGTCCGCCTCATCACATAGGTACTCATCACATGCGCGATCGTTCCATATCGGCTGGTGACGCGATGAATCTCTTGTTCGTAGAATCCCTGAGCTACCACCGAGGCGTTGTACTTATCGACGAACTGCTGGTGACTCATGATGTCGTGATACGGCTTGCCATCTTTTCCCACGTCTGTGGAAATGAAGAGAACGCCCGGGATATAAAGCGTACTGTCCCTCGACCATTGCCGCGGCTGTCCTGCGGGGCCGCTGACCACATCGTAAAACGCTTTGATAATGCCATCCATCGTTGCGACGTCTTGGGTCCGCGGCGCAATCTTCGGAATGAGAACGTGCGTGGTTCCTGCATTCCGACGCGTTTGCCCATGCAGCTTCATCGAGACGGCGAACGACGCAACAATCAGCAACAAAAGCGCCACGCGAACATAGCCTGTGAGCTTCACCATCTTCTGAGCCTCCATTTTTTCGCTGAATTTCAGGATAGAGTTATCTCGGCATCATAAAAAGCACATCGATTCGCGTTCCAGCGTGCGCATCCTTTTCTTGGCACGCACCGGTTCTTCAGATCGGGCATTTGCTTCCTCGCGTTCCGAGCAACACTCTCCTCACGCTGCTTGCCGGCAGATCGATCAAGCGGTTCACAAATCGCGTCATGGCGCCAGCGCCTCTTTGCATCCTGGCCTCTTCATGAGAAAGTTGTAGACGCTGCCACCCATGGAGACTCGATCTACAACCGACTCATCCAACAACAGCCCGCAATGCCTTTATCTTGGTCGGTCCGGAGAACGTTGCACACGTCCGGCTTTTGAAGATGGCTTCTGCGACCGTCACGGCAAGTCCGCGACGTGGCTTTCCGGGAACCAGATGCCTCGAAAGCTGGCAGCGTTGCTTATCGGGCTAGCCGTCATCTGGCCAATTTTGCAGGACTTGTGGAACGCGATTCGCCATTTGCTTCGCTAGCCCGCCCCGCCGGTTGCATGCGAAGTGGAAGAATCTGCAGAAATTTCCTCGACCATAATCTTGCGCGCGTCCTCGCCCGCATGTTCTAGACCAATACGCAGGACCGGCCAGTCCGTGCGTAAACGCATGCGCTCAGGCCACTCGACAAGAACCACCGCAGGTTCGCTGAACAAATCCTCCAGCCCTAACGAATCGAATTCCTGCACTTCGCTTACGCGATACAAATCCACGTGATAAACCTTCACCGGACCGCTGAATGCATGGACCAGCGTGAACGTCGGACTCGTAATCTCTTCTTCCGTTGCCGCGCCAAGTCCGCTGACAATTCCTTTTGCAAGTGTCGTCTTCCCCGCACCCAATTCGCCCGTCAGCAACACCAGCAATGGCGGCCGCAGCCGCGCAGCAATCTCCCGGCCTTTGGCAATCGTTTGCTCCGTGGAACGCGAGAGTACCTGATTGGCAGTCATGTTACTGCAGTGCCCGAATCGCGTCGCGAAGCTGCGCTAGTGCAAGCGGAATCATGCGAATTACGTCAGATGCAATCAGTGGCGCTTCACCAAATTCCTCCGCCGCCAGGTCGCCCGCCAATCCATGGAGATAAACACCCAAAGTCAGCGCAATCTCCCAATTCTGCGCGCCGAACTGGGCTGTCATTCCCGCCAAAATCCCCGTAAGAACATCCCCAGTTCCTCCCGTCGACATGCCGGGATTTCCCGTCGAATTGATCCACGCGCGGCCATCAGGCGCGGCGATTACTGTTTGATGGCCCTTCAGGATGACAAAAGCCTGCCAATCCGCTGCCGAATTACGCGCGATCTCCAGCCGCTGCGCCTGGACTTCTTTCACACTCGACGACACGAGGCGCGCCATTTCACCGGGATGCGGTGTTACCGAAAGCATTCCACGCGAATTTCTCAACTCGTTGGAGCGCCCGGCGAATGCATTTAGGCCATCGGCATCCAGAATGACAGGAACTTGTAGCCGGCTTGCGATCACAGACCTCACGAATCGTTGTGTCTCGTCATGCGTTGTCAGGCCCGGACCAAGCGCCAACACGTTCTTTCCATGCATCAGTTTCTCGAAAACACCTGATTCAACCACGTCGCTCGCTACCGTTCCCGTGCCCGTCGAATGCAGCGGTTCTGTCATGATTTCTGGTGCAAAGCTCGCCACAGTGGAAAGAACTGGCTCCGGAGTAGCTACCGTCACAAGGCCAGCGCCAGCCCGCAGGGCGCCCTTCGCCGCCAGAGCTGCCGCACCGGCTTTGCCAATCGATCCCGCAACAATCAGCGCGTGGCCATAAAGGCCCTTGTTCGAGTCAGCTTTGCGCTGAAACGGAACATAGCGAAATTCCCAGGGTTCAAGCCAGCGAACACTTGTCTTCGCAACCTCCTCGACCAGCTCACGCGGTGAACCAATGTCGGCAACGGT
>JASHRL010000308.1 GCA_030037355.1 Candidatus Acidiferrales bacterium
TGAGCTTCTTGCTTGGCGAGATCAGCCTTCGCGTTGCCTAACTCGGTGTTAAAGAATTGCGTCGTACTCTCGGATTGCTGCTGTTGAACGTTATTCTGTTGCAGAAACAGCTCCGAGAGCTTCTTGTCGACCTCGAAGGAGATTTCGGGGTTGCCAGCTGAGTAGGTGATCTTGAAGGCAGTCAGTTGCTTGTCGCGTCCCGGCGTTTCCACGGCCTCGATCTTGATGTCGTGCAGCATTTGTTCCACGTGATCGGCTGGCTCGAATAGGACTGCCAATCGGTTCTGATGGGCGTACAAATGGAACTGATCGATGATGCCCTGAAGCTTGCTCCGTGTTAGCACCTCGTTTTCGATAATCTGGAACTCATCATCCATGCTCGTGGAGACGTTCGGCGCCACAAGATTCGGGGAAACCTGCTGCTGTTGCACTTCGATCTCTGCTTCCGAATCGTACGTCTCGGGCAAAAACCAGCCCAGCCCCCAAACAGTCAGCCAGCACAGGAAGATCGTCACGAGCAAAAGCCATCCTCTGCGCCGTACGATGTCCCAATATTCGTCCAGCCCGCGTGTCTGCGAATCCTGTAGCTCGTCGAGCATTCCTACCTCCCTAGCGGTTTCAAGAACGTGTATGAAAGCGACGCGCCTGCTATATCGTGGTTTCCTATGGGAAACCCGGCGAAGCCCCCTGTTTCATTCAATCTTTCGTAAAACCAACTCATCGCAATATCTCGCCAGATCTGTTGGCGCAATCCGACCTCACCGGAATAAGTCAGCAACGAATTCTGTGAAGAAGAGGTGGATGCCAGCAACTGGTTGTTACTCCCCGAAATCGTCGTAAAAAGAGTCCATCGCGAGGCCAGCTTTGTGCTCAGCTCGGCCGACCCCGAATCTAGCTCCACGGCTCCGACCAAACCTCCTCCATCGCTGACCCGCCGGGAATAATTGAGCACCGCAGCCACGTGATTTCCGGTCCAGTTGTAGATAAGCCCCCCGGCCGCCGTCCATTCGTTGGCGTTGATCGGGATAGTGATAATGATGAAGCCGAGACTGAGCTCTACCTCATTGGCTGTCTGGGAATATTCCGGCCCGCCATAAATCGTAAGACTGTTGCTCGGCGAAAAATTCAGCTGATCGAAAACCAGGAACGAATGGGATGTGGTCCGCGCATTCTCGCGCGGGAATTTCAAAACCTGAAGGCCGTACTGAAAACCCAGTTGATTTTTTGCATTAAACTGGTGCGAAATGTATGCTTCTCCAGAAGCTACCTGCGAATAAATCAACGCCGTTGTCGGGCCGGAGTAGGGCGTATTATCAAAACGCTCCTGATTAAATCCGCCCCCCAGGCCAAACGTCGTGTGCTCTCCAAGCTGGTATGAGTACAACACATTAGAAAGAATCTGAGTGCGCCGAATATTGGGGATATACACCGATCCATTCGGCGAAATACCCGGGCCCGGCAAATTGCTGCCTTGGCCCAGTTGCGCGAAGGGGTCCGTGGTCACCAGATAGTATTGCTGAGCAGTCAGTACGCCGCGCTCTGACGTTCGCCAGGCTACATGCCCATCAAATTTTTGTGTGAATTGATTCCGATAATTTAGGTTTTGGCTGATATCCACACCTGGACCGTAGTCAACTCCCCAATCCACCCGCGGCAGTGTCTCCGTGAATCCAAAAGTGGGAGAAAATAGGTATCCCAAGTCCCACTGGCGTGCCGGGAGATCCAAGTCCGCGTTATCGTCGAAGTGCCCTCCCGCCATAATGGTCAGTCGAAAAACGTTCTCCAGCTCAGCGTCAGCCGACGGAATCGCTGCTGGCATTTGCCCGCTCGCCAGTACGGGAATGTTCGAAGCAATCGAAGGCGTTCCGCCGCTCGATTGTCCCCAGGCGGACGTGGCCAGCAAAACAAGTGCTGTGCAGGCCGCCGCGCGAATTGGTGTCAAGCGTCGCATTCAGTCTGTCTCAAGGAACGACGATCGTGTCTCCTGGTTTCAACACAACGTTTTCCTGCATGTTGCGTCCGCGGATCACGGCTTTGTAGTCAAATGGAATTCGAACTCGTGCGCCGCCGGGAACCGGCCGCAAAACATAAATTTTTGTTTCCTTCGCAAAATCTTTGAATCCACCTGCCTCAGCGATGGCATCGAGCACAGTCATGGATTCGCTCAATGGATAAGTGCCCGGACGCGCGACTTGACCCACGATGTTGAATTGATGGCTGCGTGGATCGTCCACAATCACCGTCACTTCCGGATTTTCAATGTATGCCTTCAAGAGCTTCGTAATATTGTCCTGAAGCTGTAGCGGCGTCAGGCCGCTCGCTTGAATTTCGCCGATCAGTGGTAGAGAAATCTTGCCGTCTGGCCTCACGGGTATCTGCTGCGAAATTTCCTTTTCCTTCCAGACATCAATGCTCAGCAGATCGTTTTCGCCAATGACATAGGATTTCGTGTCAATAACGGGCTTGCTCGCCGTCGCTGTCGGTTGGTCCGGCTGAACCGCCTTCGATGGAGGATCCACCGCCGCGGAAGTCGTTTTATTGTCTTGTCCGTATGTCACCAGTGCTGCAATCACCAGCACGGGCGCGATAAGCATCCATTTTCCTTTTCCCATAACGACGCCTTTCATGTGTCCCCACTCCTTTTGCGAAAATCCGGAGAAAGATCTCGCTTAATTCCGGGGTTCCGAAACCTTGCGGCCCGGCACGCCTGCTTCTTTCAGCTTGTACAGCAAGGCGCGGTAGCTGATATTCAGGGCGCTGGCTGCCCGCTTTCGATTCCAGTTATGCGTTTGCAGGGTTTTCAAAATGATCTTCTTTTCGAACTCTCGCGTCGCCTGGCGCGTAACTTTCTTCAGCGAAATCGATCCATTGACGGGCACGTCCGGCAGGAAGGAAGAAGAGTTTGCGTTTCCGCTCGAAAGGTCAATCGCGATGGCGTCTTCCGAGCCCAAAATCACAAAGCGTTTCATCATGTTTTCGAGTTCGCGGATATTTCCGGGCCAGTGATATCTCTGCATCATATCCAGACGCCGCGCCGAGAGCGCCTGCGTTGGGCGGTTGAATTTCTCGCTGTAGGCCTGTCGGAGGAAGTCGGCGATGTACGGAATATCCGTCGTCCGTTCGCGCAGGCTCGGCAATTGAATATTCACAACGTTAATGCGGTAGTAGAGGTCTTGCCGGAAGCTTCCCTGATCGATTTCCTCTTCGAGGTTGCGATTCGTCGCGCACACCACGCGCACGTCAATTCGCTTGTCTTCTTGCGCGCCGATTGGGCAAAACTGCCCGTCTTGCAGCAGTTGCAGGAGTTTCGCCTGGAGCCCCATCTCTAGCTCGGCGATTTCGTCGAGAAAGAGCGTCCCATTCTGAGCCATCTCCACTCGTCCTGGCTTCGTACCGTTGGCTCCGGTGAATGCGCCCTTCTCGTAGCCGAAGAGTTCGCTTTCGACGAGTGTCCCCGGGATCGCTGGACAATTCACTTTCACAAACGGACCGGTTTCCCACGGCGAGCGCCTGTGGATCAATTTGGCGATGATTTCTTTTCCCGTACCGCTTTCGCCTTGCAGAAGGACCGGAATGTTTGCGCCCGCGACCTTTTCTAGCTTCTGGCGAACTATCCTCATCGCCTCCGACTGGCCAAACACCACCTCGTCAGGAGGTACAGTGAAGTTCGTCTCCCCGCTCAACCGACTTTGAACTTGACGCGTTGCCGTTCCCACCGTTGCACCACTCCAAGACAGGACGCTGACCTAGGCCCTGTGCAGACTCATTCACTTGCACACTGAAAACCAATGTACATCGCCAGTGCAGATTGGCACATTTGACCGTCAGAACCAATGTAAGCTATTTATTATAAATAACTAACGACGAAGCGATGAAGAATTTGCGGAGGACGTGGCGTATGACAAATAGCTTCACGACCATCGGAAAAGTGGAAAATATTTTCACTTTGCGGAACCCGTTTTCCCCGCGGTTCGGGACCGCCAGAAGTACCGGCGCATGCATGCTCCGATATCCTACTGAAAACAGAGCATGTTGCGGGAATGTGGCTGTATGATACTGAAAATGAATAGTTTACTTCTACCTGCCTGAAGCATTTTGAAGTAGCGTTTGGGAGGAGACTCTGATGCTTTCGGGAATGCACACTGCGAAGCCCTAATTCTTGAGCGATGATTCGGTCTAGATCAGGCTCTCGCCGATTCGCCGCGAATGATGTCGTATCGTTCTATCACCGCTGCGACACCGATTTCCGCTGCGGAATCGCTCTCCTGGCCCGAGTGATCCACGCGGACTACGCGTCCATGCGCGCGTACAAACACTTCAGTTCCTTGCGTAATTTCCGCCGGAAGCGTCAGCGTAAAATCCAATTCCGTGCCCGGAGCCAAATCCTTCTGCACTCGGAAGTAGACGCCTCTCGTGGAGATGTCTCTGGTCTGTCCGTTGTGAGTTGTCGTTTCCTTATTTACCGGTAGATGAACGACGACAGGAAGGGTCAGGTCGTACCTGCGAGCAACACGCCGCTCCGTCATCCCCAATGCTCCTCTCAATCTGCCTGCGCAGACTCACCCTATCCCCAAGTAGTAGGCAGCAATCCGGTTTCCAAAGTCTGGATCCCCAAGTTTCGATGCGGCCTCTGCGTGAGCGGTTCCGGCATCCTTTCCTATTTCCCAAGCCCCCGCTGCATGCGCCAGTCATCTCCCCAGGTCGGCGCAAACCCTTTCTTAACAGCCGGGAACCTCCTTCGATGTCCCACGCAACCCGCGGCGATAATTTGTGCCAAACTTCGGGAAAAGAAACAAGAGGAATATTTCAGGCCGATGGTGGACTTGCCATGGCCCCGCAGATGCATTCAGCCATCTGCACTCAATATGCAAGTTGTTGCAGGAGGATTGCCGCTAGGAACCTCGTATTGCAGGAACTCCTGGAGCCATACCAGTACGCGCACTACGGCCGGAATCGAGATTGAATTGTCGCATCTTGTACAACAGCGCCTTGTAACTGATTCCCAGTATCTTTGCCGCATCCTTGCGGCACCAATTCGTTTTCTCGAGCGCGTCGGCGATGGCCTCCATTTCCGCTTCGTCTTTCAAGCTTCGCACCAGTGCCTTCAATCCTTGCTCGCGTGGCGGCGCAGCCTCTTCTTTTGGGGAAATGCGCTGCTGTGATTCCGCCATTTCCAGAAGTTCTCGCAAACTGCCGTCATCGTCTTCGAGAATCACGTAGCGCTTCACGAAGTTTTCGAGTTCGCGCAAATTTCCCGGCCACGGATAGCGCACCGCTGCTTCCATCAAATGCGTCGAAGGTTCAGGAACGGCCTTCTGGAATTTTTCGCTATGTTTCGCCAGAAAATGGCGGAAGAGCATAGGTATTTCATCGGTGCGCTCTCGCAGGGGCGGAATGTGCAGCGACAACACGCTCAATCGATAATAAAGATCCTCTCGAAACTTCCCAGATTTCATCGCTTCATGGACTTGGACGTTTGTCGCAGCCAATACGCGGACATCTACTTGAACGGTCGCTCGCGCTCCCAATCTCGAAAACTGATTATCTTGCAGCACGTGCAACAATTTCGCTTGCAGGTGCGGGGGAATTTCCGCAATTTCGTCTAGGAAGATCGTTCCTTTGTTCGCCAATTCGAATTTTCCGGGCTTGGCGCGCACGGCTCCGGTGAAGGCGCCGGGCTCATATCCGAATAGCTCGGATTCCAGCAGTTCCCCTGGTAGAGCTGCGCAATTTACTTTGACGAAAACGTGTTGTCGGCGTGCGGATCGCAGATGAATCATTCGCGCCACCACTTCTTTGCCCACGCCGCTTTCGCCGCTGATAAATACGGGCACATCAACCGGAGCCACCTGGAAAATCTGCTGCCGGATCTTCAGCATCTGTGGGCTCGCCGCCAGAAACGACAAATCCTCCGTCAGTTCGTCGCAGTATTCGCGCAGAGCCTGATTTTCGGCCTTGAGCTGCCTCTTTTGACGGCATTTCAGCAACGCCGCATCGAGTTCCGGTTTTTCGAAGGGCTTGGTCAAATAATCGTGCGCGCCGAGACGAATCGCCTCGACCACCGTGCTCACTTCGTTGGAACACGAAAGCATGATCACGTTCAAGCTACGATCGACTCGCATCAATCGGCGCAACGTCTCGAGCCCATCCATCTCCGGCATCAATACATCCAGGATCACAAAATCAGGTTTTGCGCCCGCGCCAATCGCTTCGAGTCCTTCGCTTCCGCTGGCGACAGCGGAAACATCGAAGCCGTCGACTTCCAGAAGTGTTTGCAAATACTTCCGGATACTCGGCTCATCGTCGATGATCAGGATCTTTTCTTTTTCGGCCACATCAGTTTGGCCGCGGGCTCCCTCACGCATAGCTATACGCCTCGACTTTCATTGGTAACAGGAATTTGAATGAACTGCCGCGTCCGAGTTCGCTGTCTACCCAGATTTTCCCATGATGCGCTTGAATCAGCCTTTTCGTAATCGCCAATCCGAGTCCCATCCCGGAGGAGGATGGATCGACGCGCACGAAATCTTCGAATATCTCCTGATGGTATTCCGCCGCGATACCCACTCCCGTGTCGCTTACAGAAATCATCACGCTGTTCGATTGTGGCCGCCGCGCGGACCGGCGTTCCTTCGAAGGCGTTGTGGGAACAACGCGCCTTTCCCAGAAATGTGTTTCCGCTCGCAGAATAACTTTCCCGCCGACAGGCGTGTGCTTCAACGCATTATCCACCAGATTCGTTATGCATTGCTGGACTTTTGGATAATCGAATTTGAAGATCGGCAGCTTCTCACCCATGATCACTTCGAATTGCACGTTGGCGCGGCGAAATGTTTCCTTCCATCGAATCGCCACATCATTCATGCAATCCTTGATGTCATTGTCCTGAAATTGCAGCACGAGTTTGCCGCTCTCCAGCGCCGTGTAGTTCAGAAATGTCGAAACCAGGCGCACCAGCCGGTCGCAACTTTGCTTCGACTCCTGCAGAATGTCGCGCTGCTTTTCAGTCAAATGTCCCAGCGATTCGGAAAGCAGCAGATCGTAGTAACCTTTCATCACCGCCAGCGGCGTTTTTAATTCATGCGCCGCGGATCCAAGAAACACTGTTTTCTGGCGATTCACTTCTTGCAGACGCAGATATGCCGCCAGCAGATTCCGATACGTGATCTCCCTCTCTTGCAGAAGATCCTTTACCGTGCGCCTCATTTGATCCTGATCCACCGGCGCTTCGACAAGTGCAGGCTCCGCAAAAACAACGAGCCAATCAGGCTCCGGCAACCATCGAATCCGCGCGCGCGCGCGTCCGGTGGCGGAATCCACCGGCAGATCCACTTCCTGCTCGCCGCGCTCTAATTGCCCGAAAAGTCCCTTCGCGTCCACGTGCAAAATATCCCGAAAAAGATTCGGCTGGACGCCTTCTTCTGTCGGTTTGCAACCCAGCGAATCCTGCGCGTGCAAATTCGCAAAGAGAATTCTTCCGCCTCGGTCCGTGACGAGGAGAGGTTTATCCACTGCATCGAGCAGGCTGGACATCAGCGCAAAAACAGTCGTCCCCGCAGGTTGCGACTCTGTCGATACACTTCGATTCAAGAGCGCCTCCCGGCCTTGCGTGCGCGGAAAATCTCAGAATCCCAAGTCATTTTCGGGTTAAGCAGACTAGTTTCGCGGAAGCCACCATGCGCGACGATGTTGGCAAAGGGGCATAGTAGTGTCAATGGTAAATGCGTTTGCTTTGCACTTAAAATGCAAAGAAGTTCTATACAAATTAGCTTCCGTGGCCTGAGCGCGGTGGCTACCGGAAAACACGTTATAAGATATACAAAACAGACGTCTTACTTCGGCAGAAAAGTGTCGAAATAGCCACAAAATTGCACTGTAATCGAGTACTAATACCCCAGTCCTGGGGCTGGGGTATGGATGGGTTCCTGAGGGTGTGTATGAGTTCGAAAAATGGTAATGGCAATGGTCATGGAGAGCGTCGTAAATTTCAGCGCATTCGCTTGCAGGTTCCGCTTTTTATTCGTGGCACGGATGGTCGTGGCGTAGATTTCCTCGAGCTCGCAAAAACGCTTGATATTAGCGGTTTGGGTGCGCGTTTAATCAGTCCGCGCTCGCTGCGGCATGACGATATTATCTCCCTGACGATCCCCGCTCCCCTCCCTGCCGCGGCCGGATTGGGCGAGTCGGGAACGCCTCCGATCCAGGCCCGTGTCCGGCGTTTGGAGAGCAGCGGCGAGGTGGAATTGGCCGCCGTCGAGTTCCTAAAGCCTCTCGAATAATTATCTTACGCCTCCCCGTGCGCATGCACGATATGTGCGAAAAGTGCGAATTCGTTTCTCTTTCTTCCCGTTCGGATCTGGCACGCTCCTCCCGCTCGTCCTAACCACCTATTTCTCCTCTTTTTTCTGCATCTTACGGAACCCAATCCGCCCACAAATTCCTTGAGCGTTGGCAAGGCCATTGCTATTCTGTTACTGTCCCCGCAGGAGCGCCACTCGTCTCGGAGTTGAGATTCATTTCCGAAGACCAAAATTAAAACTCTGATGCCCCAGCCAGCGGAGTCGAATATACCGTCCCCGGCGGACGATTCATTCTTTGACCTGCTTGTCGAGACTCTCGGCAATCTCGAGGAGTCGGTTCGCGCGCAATTCCTGCAGCAATTTTTCAAATCCATCGCCAGCATCGACGTGACGCAGACGCAAAGCCTCGATTATTGGAATCAGATTCTCGTCCGCCGTGCGGAACTTTCCGAAAGCATGGGCCGGCGCGTTTCGCTGAAGACGGCCATGGTGGATGTGCTCGCTTCGACCAGCATTCTTCGCGTGCCGATTCTGATGGAGTACGAAGAATTCAAGAAGCTGCAATTGAATGCTGCAACGGATGCATTGACTGGTCTCTATAACCGCCGGTTATTCGAAGAATATTGCGACAAGGAATTCAATCGCGCCAAGCGTTACGGTCAGCATCTCGCGCTCGTCCTTCTCGACCTCCATCGCCTGAAGGAAGTGAATGATCTTTACGGCCATCTGCAGGGAGATCAGGTTTTGCAGTTAGCCGCCACCACCCTGCGAAAAAATCTTCGCGCTTCGGACTTTGCATTTCGCATTGGCGGCGATGAGTTCGCTTTGCTGCTTCCTCAGGCCGATCCCGAGCAGGCCGCCACGCTCTGCGATCGTTTGCGCACGCATTTCGAAGGCGAAATTGCGCCGCTCAAACTCGAAGCTGGCGTGACCATTGACTATGGCATCGCTGTTCATCCGCAGGATGGCGAAACCAAGGAGGTCCTGCTTCGCCTCGCGGACACGCGCCTCTATCAGTTGAAAAATGCCCAGCGCACGCCCGCGCGTTCGCGCGACTTGGTGAGACCAGCTCCCGCAGCACCCCAAGCTTCGGCGCAGCCGCCGACCCCCACGCAACCGCAGCAACCACCCGCGCCTCCAGTGGCCACGCATCCGGAAACTCGAACCAGCAGCGAGCGCCGAAAATGGGAACGCGTTTCGCTCGCTGGAACGCGCGCCTATGCCGTGATAACCGGCCACGAAAAGAAAACTGCTACCGTCGC
>JASHRL010000309.1 GCA_030037355.1 Candidatus Acidiferrales bacterium
GGTGGTTGCCAGCGTCCCACAGGGTATGAATGCTCCCGTCCAGCGTGATTTCCACGAGCGCGTAGCGGTCGGCATGGCCAACGGTCGCGAACAATGACTTGCCGTCAGCGGCCCAGGCCAAAGAGAAGACAGGGCCGGGAGGAATAGAGAGTTCGTGTTCGGTCCGGCTCACCAAGTCGAGGATGCGAATCCTCTCTGAAAGTTGGTCTGTGCTGGAGATCGCCAGACGCTTGCCGTCTGGAGCAATGCCCATCTGGAGGTCATCCGTATCCTGCATCTTGGTTCGAGCCAGCTCTTTCCCCAAGCCATGGTCTACATCCACAGCGTAAAAGACTAGTTGCCCGTGCTCGAAACGAGGGGCCACGCACGAAGCCGCGGGCTGCCGAGGACAAGCCCAGCTGGCTATCGAAGACATTGTGGTGGCGTCGAGAACGGTTTCAGGAGCGCCCCCGGAAACGGATACCTTCATCAGTGGGCCGGAGGATGCGCCTATCTTAGAGGCCAAGTAAAGGATCGAAGCGCCATCGGGGCTAAACACCGCATAGCCCACATTCGAACCGATGGATCCGGGAATGAGGAGTTCGGGGGAATCCTGATCCAACTGCTGGCGAAAAGTCTGGTTCCTTTGATTTCGATTGGAATTGAAAAGGAGAACGTTGCTGTCGCGGGACCAATCGAGGGGGCTGTCGTAATTCTCACCGGTGGAAAGGCGCTTTGGCGGGCTGATCTGGGCAGTGCTGCGGAGCTCCGTCAAGTAAACGTCATACCAATCGCGGGACTTGGCCATTGCGAAACGGCCGCCATCGCGGCTGGCGCTCAGGTACCACGGGACGAAACCAAACCAATTGGTCAACTTCTCGGGCTTGCCGCGTGCGCGTCCTGTCTTGGGATCCAACCCTAGCGACCAGAGATTCACGGAATACGCGGGCGATGGCTCGTCCTGCGCAAAAATGAGGCGACTGTCGGCGAGCCATAGTAAGGGCATGTTGCGTTGGCATCGCAACGAGTCAGAGGACAATACTGTTTTCGGGGATTTTCCGTCCAGGGATACGGTACTGATGGCGCCTCCGAGTTGTGCCCCCGCCTTCCTGGATACGTAAGCCAGGCGCGTCGAGAGTGGTGACCAGGCGACATTGCAAAAAGTATCACTGCCGGAGGAGTTCAAAAGCTTTCGCGGATTTTCTCCATTCGGGTCGGTGACCCAGATTTCGTGTGTATTGCCGGATATGAACGCGATGGAGGAATCCGCAGAGACGGCGGCGCTTGAACTCTGCGTTTGCAGTTCCTGAGGGACACCACCGAAGATGGACGACAGCCACAGGTCGGTGCCTCCTTTGTCGCTGTTGGCCTCAAGAACCAGCCTCTGCCCGTCCGGGAACCAAGAGACGGTGCGAAGCCGAGAGCGGATGTCAGCGGGGAGAGAAACATCGTGCGTGTCGCCGGTATCCGCGACGGTCAGGTGCAGGCCTTGGTTATCGACGAAGGCGAGGTATTTGCCGTCCGGAGAAATGGCACTGCCCTGCACGAGATTGTCCGAGGTGTTGTGGGTGAGCTGTGTCTCATTCCACGAACTGAGATTCATGGGTTTGATCTGGCGCGTCATCCACCAGTAGGCTGTAGCCAAGGCGAGGAGCACGACAAACAATGATGCAAGAGCCGCGATCAAGCGAATGGGCCGCGGTTTTCGAATGACCGCTTCGGGCTGCGCCGACGCGGTTGAGACGTGCGAGCCGGAGGTCGTGTCGCGTTTCAGCCGCTTGAGGTCGGCGCGCAGTTCGGAGGCATGCTGGTAGCGCAAAGTCCGATCTTTTTCCAGGGACTTGTTGATGATGCGCTCGAGTTCGTTGGGAACATCGGGATTGAGGCGCACCGGCGAGACGGGCAACTTTTCCAGAATCGCGGCGAAGATAACGGCCGTCGTGTCGCCGCGGAAGGGCAGCGTGCCCGTGGCCATTTCGTAGAGAACCGCACCGAAACTGAAGAGGTCTGTGCGCGCATCGAGCTCTTCGCCACGGGCCTGCTCCGGCGACATGTAGGCGACCGTTCCCAAGGCGACGCCTGGGCTCGTCAGATGCTCCTCTCCCGGCGCTGAGCTCAGGTCGCGTGTGAGCGAGCCCTGCGTTTTTCCGGCATCGAGCGGCGATTGCTTGGCGAGACCGAAATCAAGAATCTTGGCGTGGCCGCGCGCGGTGATGAAAATGTTGGCTGGTTTGATATCGCGATGAATGATCCCCTTGGCGTGCGCGGCATCGAGAGCATCGGCGATTTCAAAGGCAAACTCGAGCGTTTCCTCGACCGGCAGTGCGCGACCATTTATGCGATGCTTCAACGTCTGGCCTTCGAGGTACTCCATGGCAATGAAGTAGCGCTCGCCAATTTTGTCGCCCGGCTGAAGCGAGACGCGTCCAATTTCGTAGATCGTGCAGATATTGGGATGATTGAGAGCTGAAGCGGCACGCGCTTCCCGGCGGAAGCGTTCCAGGGCATGGGAATCGGCGATGAGATCCTCGGGCAAGAATTTCAGCGCGACGGGACGGCCCAGTTCGAGATCCTGGGCCATATACACAATCCCCATGCCACCGCCACCGAGCTTCTCGAGAATGCGGTAGTGCGAGACGGTCTGTCCGATGAGCGACGCAGGCTGCGCCACAGTGCCGCTATCGTAGGATTGCGGGGCGGGTCATGTCAACGCAAAGGTGCGCGCTTCGGCGGGGCGCAGGACAGGCGGGTGAGGCGCACAAAAGGAACGCGTATTTATGGGGGAGCAGCGTTTTAAATTCTCAAGGCCATTGGCGCGGGTGAATGTTGCG
>JASHRL010000310.1 GCA_030037355.1 Candidatus Acidiferrales bacterium
TTAAAATCCTCGGACCCTAAACGGTCGTGCGGGTTCGACTCCCGCCCCGGGCACCAAGACTTGCCTTTTGTTTGCAGTCAGTTGACGGATCTGACGCTGCTGCATATCCATTGCGTATCCCGCGACTCAAGTAAGGACGCCTTAGTGAACTTATGGGTCTTTTCATTGCAGGAAATCTAATCACCGACGGGTCGCGACATTTCGTTCAAGGCTCCAGTTGATGCAAGCCTAGTCCACAAAGGCTACACTTCGACTCTTTCGCCTGCGTTGTTCCCGGCCACTTTGTCCGGCACCGCGGACATTGCCAATTCATAAATTGCATTCGCAACCACAACCTATAGCCAAATTCCAGCAAAATCAGGAGAACCCAGGCAACTAGGATTTCCCGAAGATATCGTTTCAAGAAAACCATGAGGCCAAACGAGAGTAGGACGAGGGATAATTCCACTAAAGACCGCGTTACAGATACTGCATTTCTTTGGCGCTTCGATTCGAGCCGGTCGAACGCGGCCCAAGCCTCGTCGTAGATGAAATGCGCGGGCGCTTGTGACGCGTGTGGTCGACGCGTGAAAGAAAATACTTCCAAGGGCGTTGCCTCTACCGCTTCTGTCGATTATACGCTAGTCTTCCGCCGCACCAGCAACCCAAAGGGTGTAGCTCACAAAATCTGTGATCGAAACGGCATTCCATTTGTTTCTATTGGCTACGGGTGTGGGATGCACCGTCGGCATAATAGGAGCTTTAGAGTAACATCCCTTCCGTTCAATTCCCGCCCGGGCACCAAGTTCAGACCTCACGCGCAACTGCGAATCGAAAGTTGAGCTAAGGCTCGCGGCCGATGAGCAATTGATTCGGGAAGCCGGCTGTCGCGCTGTTTTGCGCTGTGATTGTTTGCGGCGCGTCGCCTGCTGTAGGAATGAGTTTTTTCAGGCCGGGGCCATAACTTTGCGTGAGGCTATGCGCGACAAGCTCATCCATCGTGAAACCGCCATCGATTTTCACTGCCATGCCCACGTGTTCGAAGAGAGCCACCGGTGGCGGAACTTGCGGCACGATGTCCCAGACATTGACGACGCGAAAGCAAGTGTCGATACGCACATCGAACACGTTTGCGAAATCCGGATGCCCTACGCGCGGCCCGGCGAAATTCTGCACTTCCGGTGTAATGCCGAGGCCGCTGTTTACCAGGACATCGGGCGCGGCAAGCTCGCTGAGCGCAGCGCCCAGGCTGTGCCCGGTCAAGATCAAGCGGCTGCAATTTAAGTTCGGAGTCTTGAGCAACGCCTTGACGCTGCCGGAGATGGACAGATAGACGGCCTGAAATCCCTGGTGCACCGTGCCGAAGTTCGGGACTGGTTCATAAGGTTCCGGAAGGAAGTCGAAATCGTCGAGCCAGTCGTGCAAATCAGCGGTTCCGCGAAAGGTGACGATGACCGTCTTTGCGCCGGGATTTTGCAGCACCCAGCCAAAGGCATTTGCTGCGCTCTGAACTTTCCTCAGAAACGCCTGGTTTTTCGCCGATACTTTTAAAATTCTGGCGGCCAGCGTCGGCGGGTCGATCATGATTTGGCCGACAACGTTGTAGCCCGCAGGCAATTGAAACTGGCCTGGCGTCTGCGTTGCCAGATAGGCGTCTTCCGCGAGGGGGAGCAGAACGTTATATGCGAACTGCGGATCGAATGAGGACATCGCGCCTCCGAATGCTTTCAGGTTAACTATAGAATACTGTTCCCGACAATCTTATTCTTTTTCGACCACCGCCCTGCCTTCGCTCCGACTTCCTTGCTTACCAACTGCCGATCAGCACACCCGTGGCGAAAACAATCGCGCCACCCAGGGCCACTTGCATAGCAGCGGAGAAGATTGGTGTGTCCATGTAGCGCCGCCGGACCCATGTGATCGTTGCCAGTTCGACGAGAACAACCGCAATCGCAATGCCTACGGCCAGATTGAACTGGCCGATGAGGAATGGCAATGTGTGGCCGATTCCTCCGAGTGTGGTCATCAATCCGCAGACGAGGCCGCGAATCCACGGCAGGCCGCGCCCGGTCAAGCTGCCGTCATCCGAAAGCGCTTCTGCAAACCCCATGCTGATTCCCGCGCCCACGGATGCGGCCAGGCCCACGAGGAACGCCGTCCACGTCTGATGACTGGCGAATGCCGCAGCGAATACCGGTGCGAGCGTCGAGACGGAACCATCCATCAGTCCCGCAAGGCCCGGCTGGACAATCTGCAAAACGAGCAGCTTCTTGCGCGCCTCATCCTCGTGGAGAGACACGGTCGAGTCGAGATCGCCTTTGGCACGATGCTCGTGCGTGCGTTCCACCTGCGCCAGATTGTCGAGAAGCTGGCGAGTGCTCGCGTCGTGCGCCCGCGAGGCGGCCTTCTCGTAGTAACGCCTCGTTTCCTCCTCCATCGCGCTAGCCTGGCTGCGAATGGCTCCGAGGCGCAGTGGTTTCGCGAGCCAGATGGGCTGGCGCTTCACGAATCCCCTAACGTCGGTGCGTCGAATCAGCGGAATATGTTCGCCGAATCGCTGCCGGTAGAGTTCAATCAAGCGCCGGCGATGCTCGGATTCTTCTCCGCGCATGTCATCGAATGCCGCAGCAGTTTCCGGATACTCGCCGCGCAACCCTTCGGCGTAGTCGGCGTAAATGCGCTCATCGTCTTCTTCCAACGAAATCGCCAGCGCCAGAATCTCCTGCTCGGATAAGCTGTCGAAGTTTTTCATGCTTTCTCTCCACCGGCATCTAGAACGGACAAACTTGGTGGAACATTATAGCTATGGATCCTTTTAGCGGCACCGGGCATTGGTGAGCACTGAGCAGGAAGCAGCGAACGCGCACAGTATACGAACCGAGCAGACCCTTGGATGCTGAGATTTAGGCGCCGAAACCGCCGCCTTGAGTGACGCCGCCGAGGCAATCGCCTCGCATCGTCCGCCTCGCTTCGAATCCTTGTAACGCGGTGGCGCCTTTCGCCGTCTCTTTAACCTTGCGGTGGACAATTGCGTTGCGCTCTGTGGGGTGTGCGCTCGCCGGCTCCGATACTATCAACTGTAGTATTCATTTTTCGGCGCGAATGGGATATACATACGCCTCTTCGCCTGTGAGGATCTTGCAGCCTGGAGTTTGGCGTTTTTCGCCAGTCCTTTATGAGAAATGGCACATGAAATGAAGAATTCGCCTCTCAACGGATGGTTTCCGAAGTTTTTCTGGCATAGGAGGAGTTGGATGCGAGCAATGTTGCGAACAAGAGCGAGCGTGTTCCTTGCCGCCGCTGTTCTGATGACCGCTGGCGTGGCGGCCTCTATTCCCGCAGCTGCGCAAACCTTGACCAAAGATTCGCTGGCAGGAATGTCGTGGCGGCAGGTTGGCCCATTCCGTGGAGGCCGCACCGAAGCGGTCGCGGGCGTCATCGGCAATCCGAGCGTGTTTTACTTTGGCTCAGTCGCCGGAGGCGTTTGGAAAACGACTGATGCCGGAATCTCCTGGAAGCCGTTTTTCCAGCACGAGCCTGTTGCATCGATTGGCGCCATCGCGGTTGACCCGCAAGATCCCAATGTGATTTACGTGGGCACCGGTGAACCATGCCTGCGCGGTGACATGTCCTATGGCGACGGGATGTACAAGTCCGTTGATGGTGGACAAACCTGGACGCACATCGGCCTCGACGACACGCGTCACATCGCGAAAATCCTGATTGATCCCACGAATCCCGATATTATTTTTGTCGCCGCCATCGGTCATGCTTTCGGGCCGAATGAAGAGCGCGGCGTTTTTCGTTCTACCGACGCCGGCAAGACCTGGCAGAAAGTTCTTTACAAAGACGACAAGACAGGCGCGGTGGATCTCACCTTCGCCTCGACGAACTCGCACGTCCTCTATGCCGCGATGTACCAAGAGTTGCGCACGCCGTGGGGATTTGTCAGCGGCGGCCCGGGCAGCGGAATTTACAAGTCTACCGACGGCGGGTCTACGTGGAAACAACTCGAAGGACACGGCCTGCCGACGGGTGTGATGGGCCGCATCGGAATCGCCGTGGGGGCCAATGGCGAGCGCGTCTACGCGTTGATCGAAGCGGACAAGCGCGGCCTCTATCGCTCCGACGATGGCGGCGAAACCTGGCAATTCATTAATGGCAATCATGACTACACGCAACGCGCGTGGTATTTCATGCACATTTTCGCCGATCCGAAGCAGACCGACACTGTCTACATCCTCAATACGGACATGTCTCGCTCAACCGACGGCGGCCAGACGTTCAAATCCATTGACGCGCCACACGGCGACCGCCACGATTTGTGGATCGATCCCACCAATACGAATCGCATGATCGAATGCGACGACGGCGGCGCAACGATTTCCGAAGATGGCGGCGAATCGTGGTCTTCCGAAGATAATCAGCCGACGGCAGAGTTCTATCACGTCGCTACGGACAATCAATTCAACTATTACATTTACGGCGCGCAACAGGACAACACCACCGTCGCCATCGCCAGCCGCACCGATGGCTTTGCCATCACCGATAAGGATTGGTACGACGCAGGCGGCGGCGAAAGCGGCTTCGTCGTTCCGGATCCGAAGAATCCGAATATCATTTACGCCGGATCTTACGATGGCCTGATCACGCGCTTGGACAAGGCCAATGGCCAGGAGCAAGACATCACCGCCTGGCCTCTCAACCCTATGGGCCATGGCGCCATCGACACGAAATATCGCTTCCAGTGGACCGCGCCGATTGCCATGTCGCCGTTCGATTCCAACACGATTTATCATGGTGCGCAGGTCATCTTCAAAAGCACGGATCAGGGCCAGCACTGGACCATCATCAGCCCGGATCTCACGCGCAACGATAAATCCAAGCAGGTTTCGTCCGGTGGACCTCTCGAGCAGGACAACACCAGCGTCGAATACTACGACACGATCTTCGCCATCGCGGAATCGCCGGTCGAGCGCGGGTTGATCTGGGCGGGCAGCGACGACGGGCTTGTTCACGTAACGCGCGATGACGGCAAAACGTGGGCCGATGTGACGCCGAAGGACCTGCCCGAGTGGAGCCGCATCGACCTTATCGATCCGTCTCCTCACACGGCCGGTACCGCCTACATGGCCGCCGACCGCAGCCGCTTGGACGATTTCCATCCTTATCTTTATAAGACAACCGATTACGGCAAGACTTGGACGAAAATCGTCAACGGCCTTCCCGACAACATTTTCACGCACGCGATTCGCGAAGACACTGCCCGAAAGGGATTGCTTTTCGCTGGCACGGAAACGGGAATCTATGTCTCGTTTGACGACGGCGCAAACTGGCAATCGCTGCAACTGGATTTGCCGACTGTACCGGTTCACGACATGACGATTCATGGAAACGATCTTATCCTCGCCACGCATGGCCGAGCGTTTTGGGTGCTCGACGACATCACGCCTCTGCGCCAAATGAGCGCCGATGTCCTCAACGGAGATGTGCATCTCTTCAAACCTGAAACGGCATACCGCTTCCACGGCTTCGGCTTCCGTTTGCCCGGAGGCGCGGCGGCAGGCTCGAATCCGTCCTTCGGCGCTGTGATTGATTACTCGCTCAAGACCGCGCCGAAAGATCCCATTACGCTCGAAATTCTCGGGCCGGACGGGAAAGTCGTCCGCAAGTATTCGAGCAAGTCCGAGCATGCTGAGGGGGGCAGAAGGGGCGGTTTCTTTGGCGGAGGCGGCGCGAGTCTTCCTGCAAAGGCAGGCTTGAACCGCTTTGAGTGGGATTTGCGATACGAACCGGCAACCAGCGTTCCCGGCATCGTCGGTTGGGGTGGTGGGCCAGCCGGACCGTACGCGGTTCCGGGGAACTATCAGGTGAAACTAACCGTCGCGGGTCAGAGCTACACGGCTCCGCTCACGCTCGAAGAGGATCCTCGCGTCCATGTGTCCACGGCCGATCTGCAGCAGCAGCTCATTTTCAGCTTGCAGATTCGCGACCACGTTAGCGAGGCCAACACCGCCGTGAATCAAATTCGTGATCTGCACACGCAGCTTGCTGACCTGCAGAAGCGGCTCACCGGTGACGAGAAAGAGAAATCCATCGCCGACGCAGCGAGAGACCTCGACAAGAAACTGACGGACGTCGAAGACGCGCTGATTCAGCCCAAATCGGAGAGTGGCGAAGATCCGCTGAACTATCCCATCATGCTCATCAACCAGTTGCAGGACGTTGATGGCACGTTGGAGAGCGCGGACACAGCCCCGACGCCTTCCACGCATGAGGTTTTCAATCTTCTGACTAAGCAGATCGACGCCCAATTGGCGACGTATCATCAGCTCAGGGACAAAGACCTCGCGGACCTCAACCGGCGCATTCGCAACGACAACATTCCGGCGATCTCCGTCGCGGCGCCACATGGCGGCGGAGCGAATAATTCCTCGATGTAGTTCCGAGGATGGAATGAACCGCGGGCTGCGCAATCCTGTTGTGGTTGCGCGGCCCATTTGTTTCACTCAGCTTGAGGCGGCGCCAAGGCTGTCGTATGATTTTCTGCTGACACGATGAAAGACTCAAAAGCTCCATTTTGGCAGCCCGCCACGCACTGGATCGGCTCCGGCGCGGGATGGCTTCTCCGCCACGTGGTCAGTGGCCTTGCAGCCACTGGAATCACGCCAAACGTCTTGACTGTCGTCGGCATGGCCGTCAATGTCTGGGCCGCCGTTCTTTTTGCGTACGGCAATTTTCTCAGCGCTGCGGCTGTGCTATTTCTCGCTGGCTTTCTCGACATGGCCGATGGCCAAGTGGCGCGCCGTGCCGGCCGCGTGACCGCATTTGGCGCATTCCTCGATTCCACGCTCGATCGTTACTCCGATCTCGGCCTGTACATGGGCCTCGTCGTTCATTACACGCTCATCAATCGGCCGTTCTATATGGCGCTGGCGGCGGTGGCTATGGCCAGTTCGTTCATGGTCAGCTATTCGCGCGCGCGCGCGGAGTCGCTGATTCCGCTTTGCAAAGTGGGATTCATGGAGCGTCCCGAGCGCCTGGTTCTTCTGATCATCGGCGGCGTGTTCGACCGTATGGCGCCCGTTTTGTGGGTTATTGCGGCGCTCTCCACGCTGACGGTGATTCATCGCATTGTTTACACAGGCCAGGAAATTCGCGCGGGGCGAATGATTCCCGGTCACCGCGAGCCTTTTTAGTCTTCCTCCTGATTCTTTTCCGCGATGAATTCGGCGGGACGAGTCAAGGCTGGCTCTTCACCAGCTTTGCGATATGCTCTTCCACTGGCGCGGAAACGATCGCGTGCACGCGTTCCTTCAGTTCGTCTGCGTCGTTCTTATTCATCCCTTTTGTTTCAATCGTATCGTGCAGGATGACCGTGATTTTGCCGGGGTTCAGCATCCAATTGCCGGTGCGATGAAATTCGTACGAGCCCACGATGCTCATCGGCACAATCGGTACGCCAAAGCTGATGGCCAGCCGAAAAACACCTTTCTGAAATGGCCCAACGTGCCCCGTGCGCGTCCGCGAGCCCTCCGCAAACGCAATCAGGCTGATCCCTGAGTCGAACGAATGTTTTGCCTTTCGCGTCATCAATTCGAGCGACGCCCGGCTGCGATCATTTTCACCCGGCACCGGAACATTTCCAAAGCGGCCCATCATCCATCCGTACGCGGGCACCTTGAAATGCGAGGCCAGCTCGAATCCGCGCACGAATTGCGGAATCGCCGAATAAATCACGAACGGATCGAAAATATTCACATGGTTGCAGACGAAAAGGCTGGTGCGCTCCGCATCGAATCCCGGCGCTCGCCGGACTTCGAATTTCACTCCCGCCAGCCGCAAAATGTTGCGGAAGAAAATTCGCTGCGGGCGGTCGTTCTTGCGCGGGTCGACGATCATTCCGAGCAAGACAAGAAACGAGCAAACCACAAAAAAATGCACACCGCTGGCGGCCCACAACACTGCGGAGCGCGCTCTGAGATACGCCGATTTCATACGATGACGTCCAGCGCGCCCGGCAGAACGCTCAGCCGTTCGCATTTCAGGCGCAGGCTTTCGCCATCCACCATCACGTTCACGGGCGCGTCCAGCGCGAACTGCACTTCGCGTACCGCGGCGCGCGACGCGAGCGGATGGTTGACATGCGTTCCATCGAACAACGTGTGCAGATTGCGCAGCAAGCCGATGCGCCCAATCGGCCCCCAGCGAACATATTCAATCAATCCATCGGCGGAATTCGCATTTGGCGCAATCATCATGTTTCCGCCTGTAAATTTAGTGTTGCTAAACGCGAGAAAGAGACAACGGCGGCGATCGAATTCCGTCGTGTCATCCACGCGGAGAGGGAAAGCCCGGCGATTCAGCCGCGCCAGGCACGCCAGCACACTGAGCGCGTAACCGGTGTAACCGAAGCCCTTCAGGTGTTGGTTCGCGAATTCTGCAGCGTCCGCTGCGAATCCGAGCGTCAGCAAATTGATATAGTAAAGTTCGCCGCCCGCGTGTTTCAGACGAATCACATCGCATGCGCGCCGCTTTCCACTCGAAATCGCGAGCGCAACATCATCGACATTCTCCACGCCGCGATGATCCAGGAAATCCCTCAAAAAAGAATTGCCCGTGCCCAGCGGAAGAAACGCCAGCGTGCGGCGTTCGCCAGAGTCTCCCGGCGCTGGCGGGAAAATTCCGTTCACAATTTCGTAGGATGTCCCGTCCCCGCCGACGGAGAGAAAATTGCGATGGCCCAGCTTCTGCGCCTCGCGGATGAGCTCTGTCGCGTGGCCCGGTGCATGCGTTTCCGCGACGTCAATTTGAATTCCTGCGGCGCGCAGCTTATCGAGGGCCGTAGGCGCGAGCTTGCCGCACTTGCCTCCGCCTGCCGCCGGATTCACCAGTGCAAAAAAACGTTTCGTCACTTGCAGGTCCTCACAGCGAAATCACAGCTGAGCTGTCCGTGGCGTTTCGAATTTCGTCAGCAAGCGCTTCGCGCTTGATTTTCAGCGAAACCGTGCGCGGAAAATCCCGCGTCCAGATGAGGCATCCGCTGATGCGTTTGAAATCCGGCAATCGCCGGTTGCGCTCCGCGATTTGCGCGCGCAATTCCGCCGTGAGCTGCGACGCATCGTCGAGCCGCAGCGCCAGGAGCAGCTTCTCGCCAAGCATGGTCCTCTGTGGCCACACATAATTCGCCGCAAAGATACAAAACTCCTTCACGGGAAGGCCCTCAAATGCATTTTCGATGTCTTCGGGATAGATATTTTTTCCGCCTTCGGTGACGATCATGTTTTTCTTTCGCCCGAAGAGTTGCAAATGTCCCGTCGCGTCAAGTCTGCCGAGGTCGCCGGTCATCAGCCAGCCATCCACAATCGTCGCCGCCGTCATTTCCGGATCATCTAAGTAGTGCCACATGATCGTCTTGCCGCGCGCGGCGACTTCGCCGATTCCATCCGCGCCCGCATTCACGATGCGAACTTCCGTCCCCGGCAGTGGCTTCCCCACGGTGTCCGCGCGAAACGGCTTGAAGTCGTTCAGCGTGATTACCGTTCCCGCTTCGGTCAATCCGTATCCGTTCCCCACGGCGATTCCAAGATCGTAAAAGAATTGCAGCGTCGCAGGCTCCGTGAACGCGCCGCCGACAAAAATCGCGCGTAGCTCGCCGCCGAATGCCTTGTGAATATCACGCAACAGCAACCTGCTCAAACGCACATGCGGCCGTCGGTGCGTGAAGGCACGGTTCACACCGATCAAGCGGTCCAACACAAAGCGACGGGACCTCGGCAACTCGTCGAATTTCTGCCGCAAAGCGCGCTCAAGGTTTTTCAACACCATCGGTACCACGGTGATGTACGTGATGCGATAGCGCGTGAACGCCTCGCGGATGAATTCCGGCCGCAGCGTCCGCAAATGCACGACAGCTGCGCCGCATACGAATGGCCCGATGAATCCGATCATGAAATCGATCGCGTGATTCGTCGGCAAAATGCTGAGATAGCGCACACCGGGCCGAAAAGGAAAAAGCGACGCAAGCGATGCGCATTGTTCGAGATAATTTTCATGCGTCATCACGCAGCCCTTTGGCCGCCCGCCGGTTCCTGACGAATACACAATCGACGCCCAGTCCGTTCGCTTCCGCTCCACAAAAATGGCCTCGCCATTGCCGCGGAATTCTTCCCAGCGCTTTGCTCCTCGCAAATCGGCATTCGCCGGCGCTTCCGTCACCAGCACCGTCTTCACTTTCAGATTTGCAAAGCTCTCGTCTTGCGTAATCGCGCGCCAAAGATGATATTCCGTGACAAGCACCTCCGCTTTGGAGTGCGCCAGAAGTTGCAAATGTTCCCGCGCGGTGAGTTTGTAATCGAGCGGCACGAGCACGCCGCCGCAATAGAAAATCGCATAGGTGGAAATCAGCCATTTCGACTGATTCGTCATGATGATCGACGCGCGTCCGCCCGCGCGGAATCCGGAGTCCTGCAACGCGCGAGCGAGCGGCAACGCCGCTTCTTTGAACTGGCGGTAGGTCAGCCGGCAATTCTCGCGGTCGCGGTCCGCTTCGATCAGGCAGATTTCATTCGGCCAGCGTTCGAGAGCGGCGCGCAAGGCCGCACCCAGCGAGGAATAATCCTGAAGATTGAGCATCAGAGGCGCGCTTGGATGCGCGCGGAGAGCGTGCGGAAATCGCTGACGCCCTGTAATTCGTAGTCCGGCAATTCGATGTGAAAGTGATTCTCGATACGCGTCAGCAAATCGAGCGCCTGCAGGCTGTTGATGTTGAGCTTTTTGAAAAAATCATCGTCCGCCGCAAGCTGTTCGCGCGGTACTTTGAAATGTGTAGCCGCCAGTTGCAGGACTTCGTCCGTCACTTCCTGAAGCGATCGCATAAGCCTCTATTTTAGGCGAATTCCACTGCCGCGCGCCACGCGCACGCCGCCTTGCAAATCTCCTGCGGCAAACTTCCTCTGCCGCCGTGTCGAGGCTCGGCTATTTCAGATATTGATTGACCCAGCCGACCCAGCGCGTCATCACATCCGCGGCGCGCACCGGATCGCCCGGAAAATGCCCGCTCACCGGATACGCCCAAAACTCCGTCGTCACGCCACTGTCCTTCAGCGCATGATACATCTCGTAGGATTGCACGATGGGTACGCGGAAATCGCCGACGTCGCACAAAATCAACGTCGGCGTCTTGATTTGCGCCGCATAGGTAATTGGCGACTCATCGCGGTAAATTTTCCAGTTGTCGCCGACCCATGGCGAGCCGCCCATCGAGTAATAATTCGCGCGGTTACCGTCGGAAACCGTGGCTTCCATCGTCAAGTCATTCACTGCGGCGCCGGAAACGGCTGCTTTCCAAATGTGGTAGTGGCCGATCATCCATGAAGTCATATAGCCGCCGTATGACCATCCTGTGACGGCAATTTTGTCCGTGTCGATGGATCCCATTTTCTCGATTTCCGCGAGCCCGGCCATCACGTCGCGCCCCGGGCCGGCGCCCGCATCGCGATAAATCGCGCGCTGATATGCGTTCCCCAGATTGTCGCTGCCACGGTAGTTCGGCGAGAAAACAAAGTATCCCTGTGCTGCGATAACTTGCGCCAGCGCGCTGAATGAAAGCGTCGAGCTTGCCTGTGGCCCGCCGTGAATCAGCAGCACGAGTGGATATTTCTTGCCCTGCTCAAAATCCGGAGGGTACGTGAGTATGCCGTCCTCATGAAACCCTTCGGCATTCCACTCGATGCTCTGCGCCTTTCCCAAATCAAGCGCTGCCGTTTCGTCGTTGTAATTGGTCAGTTGCTTCGGCGTCGCCTCGGCCGATGTCATGTAATAAAGCTCCGTAGGCCGCCCGGGCGTATTTCCAGTAAACGCAATATCGCCCCTCGAACCAACCATCGCATCAATCCAGAAACTCCATGACGGCTCGATATCTCCGATGTCGAGCTTTCGCGCCTTTCCGTCCAGCGGCTGCAGCCACATCGATGTTGTCGCGCCGTCGTGGCCGCCCACGAGCAGTGATTTCCCGTCCGGCATCCAGATCGCCCGCTGCACATTGCGGTCGATCACTCGCGTCGCGTCGTTGCCATTGCCGCCACTGTTCGAGGTCACATAAATTTCATTTTCGTTGTTCGGATCCCCATCCCGCGCGTACCAATACGCAATCTTTGACCCATCCGGCGAAAACACTCCCGCGCTTTCGAATTTCTCATGCGACGTTAGCTTGTGCATCTGTCCCGTGGCAACATCGAGAATCTGCAATGTCGTTTCGTCGCCATCGCCCGGCTCCGGAGTCTCCTGCCGCGTGATGACAAGTGATTTTCCATCCGGCGACCATGAAAGCGGAGACGACGGGGGCGACGGCGGAAACACGATCGGCAAGCTCCACGTTCCCGATGTGAGCCGCTTGGCGTCTCCGCCTGCAGAGGGAATCAGCCAAACATGCGAAGGTTCTGCCGCCGCGGTTTCCAGAAAATCCGTGTCTCCTACTTGAAATGCATCATGATGCGCTTCAATCGCCTTCTTGTCGGCTGGGTCTGGCGTCACGAACGCAAATGCATTTCCGTCCGGCCGCCATGCGAACTGTTCGACTCCATCGGGAGCCTTCGTGATTTGTTGCGCATCGCCGCCATCCATGCGCAAAACAAAAATCTGCGGCTGGGCGTCTTTATCGTCGGCCATGGCCAGGAACGCCAGGCGGTCTCCATTCGGGGACCATCGCGGCGAACTCGCGCCTTTCTGTCCGTAGGTCAGCAAGCGC
>JASHRL010000311.1 GCA_030037355.1 Candidatus Acidiferrales bacterium
CGCACATCCTGCGCAAACGTTTCGAGCCGCTGGAATCCCCACGCCGCGCGCACGTCTTCTTCGATCTTCAGCGTGTTGCCTAGCGCCCGGTGCGCAGCGTTCGCCGCCTCTTCCGCGGGCAGCCCGGCCGCTCGCTGCTCGTCCGCCTCCAGCTCGATGTGATCGCGCAATTCGCGCTCGAGCTCCGCATCGCGTTCTTCGCGCCGATACCACGGCAACCTCACCAGCCACGCTTCAATCCCTCGCCGGCTCGCCATTTCACCCCTCCTTCGCTGGCTCCATCACGCGCCCAATCGTCGCCACCAATCGCCGCCATTTCGAATGCTCCGCCGTGAGCTGCTTCTTCCCCGCCGCGGTCAGCCGGTAATACTTGAACTCCCGCTTGCCGCCCCGCGGCGTCTCCCACTTCGCGCTGACCCACCCCTTGCGTTCCAGCCGGTGCAGCGCCGGGTAAAGCGATCCGTGCTCCACTTGCAGGACGTCGTTTGTCGTTCGCTGGATGTGCTTGGCGATCTCGTGCCCGTGCGCCGCGCCCAGCAGCAGCGTCCGCAAAATCAGCATGTCCAGCGTGCCTTGCATTAATTCCAGCCTGTCGTTCATCTCTTCGTTTCGCATGGTAGATATCCTACCCCAATTCAGGGTAGACGTTCAACCTTTATCTTCGCCTTACCGCCGCTCCGCCTTTGATTTTCCGGGTGGCCCATCCCGCTTGCCCTGTTTGCCCTGCTTGCCCTGACGCAGGAAGGGACGCAGGAACGGCCCGTGCCTGCCCGCTTTGGCGGATAGGCGAGGAATCTGCTTTCGTCGCCGGTTCTTTGGAGTGCGGCGGTCCGCCTCGCGGATTCCGGCGTGTTCTTCCGCCGGAACTCGACGCCGCAGCTTTTCCGTTCCAGCCTCTAGGAGCTGTTTCATAAATGGGCTTCCGTCAGGGCATGGCCTGCCTGCCGCCTGCCCGCCGCGGCGAGGAATCTGCTTTTGGTTTTTCGGGTGCCCCATGCTCGTTTTTTGAGCGTGGGGCTTTTGCACGTTACTAGCTTCCTTGTGCGCAGCACTTCCTGTTTACCCTGTTTACCCTGCTTGCCCTGAGCCAGGTAGCGCACCCTTTGCTGTTCAAAGGGTGCGGCTTTTGCGGCTACCGCACGGTAAACGATCTATCCAGACGATTCGCGAAGCGGGTACCGCACCCCCCGCCTTTGCTTTTTCGGCTGCCCCATCCTGCTTGCCCTGCTTGCCCTGACGCAGGAAGGGACGCAGGAAGGGGGCGCAGGAAGGGTCACTAACCACTGGCCACTAACCACTGATCACTGACCACTATCCACTGTCTCTCCCCACCTTGGCCGATTTTCTCCTACACCCAAAACAACTTGCGCCCGTTTCCACGCCGCGCTAAAATGAAAAACTGTAATCTGGATTTCTCCGCTCACTCCTCTCGAATCCTCTTTCCACTTCGAAACTCACTGGTGTGTCTTGTGATCAAGCGCCGCAGTCCCGGGCTACATGCTTGGCCCACCGCCTACGTGCCGTAGGCGCATAATGCCGAAGATCTTCTAATGACCAATGTCGCCGTGCCTTTCTGAACGCGCCCTTCCATAGATTATTTCCCTCGAAGGGCAATCAGAACAATTTGGACCAATAGGCAAGAACTAAAGTAGCGATGAGAAGGGCTGTGGCAAGAACAAAGGTGGAAACTTCCCAGTACAAGAGCGTCCAAGTCCGGTTGTCTAGCTTTTCCATTTCCGATCTCTTCGCCGTAAGCTCGCCGCCTTCCCACTTTCCACGTGCGATGCCTGCCGCAATACGAAAATCCCACAGCCTGTTCAACGAGCACCAAAGTCCCATAACAACGGAAAGTAGAAGTGAAATCGCGGAAAGGACGAACCAACACTTAGCCCAACAACGTGGTTGAAAGGTAGCATCCCTAAGCAGGGATAACCAGAACCCCAACCCAGCTATGGCGAAGCCCAACACAAGATTTAGAACAAATCCAAGCTGCGTTAGCTGTATCCCCTGCCATCTGACAAATCTGCCGTTGTCCGCCATGAGTGCGCTTTCCTCAAACGTCGGTTGTTTCTCTCGCTGGTTTTTCGTCTATCAGAGTCACGCCAATAAATAGCGTTCCAAACGTCAGCACTAAACCAAGCAGCAACCAGCCAACGACAGACCACTCCGCATGTAGCGATACAGCCAACAGCGCGACTGGAAACACACCAAAGCCACCTAACAGCAGACCGATGATGAGGCCCACATAGCCCCAGTGCCCAAAGGTAACGACGCAAGAAAAAGCCCATACCGTGACGCCAAATACGTAGGACGCCAAACAGAAGCCCAAACCGGCCCACGGGCGCGTTTTCTTGAAAAAGCAGAGCGGCAATAAGACGAAGAAACAGATGTCGAACGTGCGGCTGCCAGCCAGAAGCAGCCAAGGCAAAGCCTTGTCCGACACCCACACCATACCGCGCAGTAACAGGGCGAATAAAAGGAAAAAAGCCGCCATTATTGCTAACCCGAGCATGCAAGTAGCGGCTTCGTTCACTCGCGAACCGGCGGACATGTGGAGTTTTCTCGAACTCCATTTTCCCTCTATCGCGGGGACGCACCCTGGGTTCATCATGGAGTGTAGTGCCCTAAGGATTACCGAACTAAAGAGGGATAGTACGAACGGATGACCCGATTCTTCCTCTGAGCCTCCCTCAGACTTCAGCGGGTGGCCCAGGCTAAGCGATCTGTCTGGAGGATTGCCGAAGTGGGTAGCGCACCCTTTGCTGTTTAAAGGGTGCGGCTTTTCTCAGTTTGAATTTTCTGGATTGTGACACAAGAGGTCAAAATTCAAACGGACGCGCGCTAGTTGTACGACCGCACGCGAATCACTTTGTCGCCGGAGAACGTCACAAAAACCACTTTCGCAGGCGGGTGTCCGTAAATCCAGTCTTCGGTTTCATGCCCGCTGTCATCCGGCTCGCGTACTTTCTGGTCCGGACGTCCCATCGCCGCCATCACCATGTCGTGATTCATTCCCGTGATTGCAACGTGATCCTTGATCGCATCCTGGTACACTTTCGGCAGCGTGTCCACCCAGTTCACCGCCGAGGAATGCTGGCCCGCGAAATTCAAAAATGGCGCGAGATCTTTTTTCAATTCGTCGGGAGTCAACTCCGGAACTTTCTTGCCGAAATCCAGAACCAGCACGGCGCCCAGCTTCTGAAACGAAGGATTGTCGGGATAAACGGTCGTCGACGGAATCGGTCCCGCATCGATGCTCACGTGCTGGCGCCAGTTGAATTTCGATTTCGTTCCGCCGTTGATCTCGATCAAGATTTCTTTTTCGCGAAATTGAATGTTCGTGATTTGCACCTGGTCGCCGGGATTCGCCGCTGAGCCGCGCATCAGCGCGTAATGCAATTGCTTCGCGTCGACCGGCGTGCCGACTTTGTAGCGGAATCCGTTTTTCTGCGCCGGCAGCGGCTGCACCACGCGCGCGTATTCGCCGTCGACGTAGCGAATGATCGCGTAGCGCGATTTCATTTCCGGATCATCCACTTTTTGCCAGGATTCTCCCGCCAGCGTCAGAAAAATATCTGTCGGCGACGATTCAATCGGCAGATTCAATGGCGCGAGCGGATCCGGGTGCAGCGGATAAACGTGCGGCGTATCGTACGACGCAATCAGCAAGAACGCCGTCGCGAGAGTAGTCAGGCGAAACATGGAAATATGCTAATTGTAATGCAGGAAGCCGCGCTCGAATACGTTCTTTTGCGCCTCACGGCTTCGGATTCATTTTACCGGCAATCGTGTTTCGCGAAAAGCGGCGTCGCGTGCGCTCACAGCTCGCAGGTTCTAGTACAGGCCAATCCGGCCAAATTGTCTCTTTGCGGGCATTTTTTTGGGTGCGAATTGGCCTGATGAAGCAGGCCATTGAATTTTCGCGTTTTCGATGATTTTTTCGCTTTCTGTTCGCTGTGCGATTTACGGCGTGGCGGCGCGCGATTTCGCGCGCGAATTTTCGTTTTCGGAATTTTCCGGCGCGTTTTGCGCAGCGGTTTCCGCGGGGACTTTTCGCGGCGCGGATTTTTCCGCTTCGATTTTTTCGGCGGCGAGTTGCGGCTCGAAGCAGCGGCGGCAGCGCGCTTCGTACATTCCGCCGGCGCCGACGACGATCAATTCTTCGGAGGCAACGAGGCGCTGCGTATTCACCGCGGGATTTCCGCAGCGCGCGCAAATCGCGAGCAATTTCGTGATTTCCTCGGCAGCAACGAGCAGCCGGGGCATGGGCTCGAAAGGGCGTCCCATGAAATCCGTGTCGAGGCCGGCGACGATGACGCGTTTGCCGAGATCCGCGAGGCGCGTGCAGCTTTCGAGGAGCGATTCGCCGAGGAATTGCGCTTCGTCGATACCGATGACTTCGGTGCGCGCCTCGACTTTCGTCAGAATATCGGCGCCGGTGGAAACGAGATCAGAAGGAATTTCCAGGCCGGAATGCGAGACGATGCCGTTGGAGGAGTAGCGCTTGTCGATAACGGGCTTGAAGATTTGCACGCGCTGGCGGGCGATTTCGGCGCGGCGGAGGCGGCGGATGAGCTCTTCGCTCTTGCCGGAAAACATGGGGCCGACGATGACTTCGATCCAGCCCATGTTGCCCTTGACGATGTCCACGCGAGCCTCCTTCTGTGATTAGGCTAACACAAATGGGAGAAGAAGTGGTCAGTGGTCAGTGACGCCGGGACAGGTAGGGTTGCGCGCCTCCTAGGGAATCCACGTAAGATCTTTGCCAATCAACAGCTCGCGCATGGTCACATGGTGAGTGTTCTGCATTCTGACGGTCCTAGTCTTGAATCGGTGGCGATGAGCCATTGAAGCTAGCACCGACGCGTTGTCGTAGGTCATAAGGAAGTCGCCCTTTATTCGTGCGCATTGTTTAAAGAGTTCCTCATGATCGAGTTCGCTGTGAGTATAGAGGCGTGTACCTGCGCGCTTGCCGGCAGCGGTGTATGGGGGATCAATAAAGAAGACAGCGCTCTTACGGATTGCGTATTGCTTAATGGTATCGATTCCATCGCCTCGAGCGAATATGATTTTGTCTCGGACGAGCTTGATATTTTGAATTCGGTGGCTGAGAGTTTCTGGGTACCAGCGAGATTTAATTCCTTTCCCGTTCTCGCCGTATTTCAGGATGCCGCTGCCCGGCGCGAGAATTCCTCCATGTAAGGTCCGGTTGCGAAGGATAGTTTGAAAAGCGAGGTCTTTAGTGTCTTGTGGAGTTTTATCTATTTCGGCCTGGACGGATTCACGCGTAACGTGAAAACTTCTGATCCGATCAGCTAGATCATCGTTGTCATCGGAAAGTATGGTTTGCCAGACAGCGGCGATGCTCCGGTCAAGTTCGACCATAAGGACACGATCAGCAAGGGCCTCGAAGGCAACAGTGAGGCTTATGATCCCTCCACCGGCGAATGGCTCGATGAAGAGAAACGGTTTCTTAGGAAGGCTGTGAAACCATCGGCGGATGTGCGGGACGAGCCAAGTCTTTCCTCCTGGGTACCGGAACGGACTTCGCTGGGGAACCTGAGCGACGTTCACCACGCTATTTTTGCGAAGTGAAGTCCCGTCCCATAGAGCGAGTTGTGTCGACGCAGAGATTAGAGCTCCTCAAGGATTGTCTGATTGATGGGGGGAGTTCCGCCGTCATTCAATTTTTCGTCGAGTTTCTCTTGAAGTACCGCGATAAATTTTCTGATATCGCCGGCCTCTGATCTAGTGATTTGGTTGAGAGCCGATTCGAATTGAGTATAGACAATCTTGCTTCTCTTGAGCATATACCTGCTCTTATCCTTGGCGAGGTGAAGGTCGTAGATGAGCCAAGCGAGTTCAGCATTTTCTTTGGACACTTCTTTGAGTTTGGGGAGTGTGGCAAAGAAGCCAGCGTCTAGGACGACGGCCGTTTTCTTTTTCCATTGGTGGAAGATGCCACTCTTAAAGATGAGCTGGGGAGCGAGGCGTTTGCGAGATGAGGAAAGGTAGTCTGGCGCGGGCCACCATTCTTCGCCCTTCCAGTTCATGTTCCATCGAACTTTGGGGTCGCCCATGTAGTACTCAAACGGTTTTCGGATGTTGCCGGAAATGTAGACGGCTTGCACTTCGAGAGCGCCGAAGTCGATTATCCTACCCTTGTCGTTGTATGAGACGAGAACAAGGTCAATGTTGCCGGCTGATTTGCTTTGTTTATCTTTGAGGCGAACTTCAGTGAGGGAAGTCCACTTGGTATTCTTGGAAAAGAAGAAATCCGCAGCGTCGTCGGCAATAATCCAGTTTTCGCGGAAACGAATGGGACAGGTGATGGCTGTACCTTCCCCGGCCCGAACGCTGCACGTCCCCAAGGGATCGCTCGCCTTGTCCTTGGTACAATTCGGCACTTTGTTATTAAACGGACAGAGCTTTTTTGCACGATTTCGTACAGCTTCACGTGACACGCTTCCGGGAGTAAAACCAAACACCTCTGTAAGGGGATGTGTCGGCGGCATGGTCGAGCCGAGTGTAGCACAGTATATTTATTTTGTTTTGGCAGCCATTAGCAAAGCAGGGTGTGCGTGACTGAGCTGAGACAGAAGCAGATTCGCTCCCTACCCGCCGCGGCGGGCAAGCTCGGAATGACAATGAATGCGTGGAGTGCTCTATGGGCCGCAAAAGCCCCACGCTCAGAAAGCGAGCATGGGGCACCCGCAGGCAGAATGACACAAAAGCGAAAACGCGACTCGGGAGTCGCGCGGCCCGATGAGTGCAATCGGGCCCTACAAAGGCAAAGACGCGGGCGCAGCCCTTCGTGCCTCAGGATAAACAATCAGCGCCCCTATGAAGACAAGAACGAAAAGCAGGTCCTTCGCTTCGCTCCCTGCGCAAAGGCGACTCAGGGCAAGCAGGATGGGCCACCCGTCAAATGGGAGAAGAAGTGGTCAGTGCGCAGTCGTCAGTGGTCGGTGGTCAGGCGCGGGCGGGGCAAGCCCCGCCCCTACGAGAAAAGCGATGCACGCGCAAGGCGCGAAGGATGGGCCACCCGTCCAATCTTAAAACGAGAACACATGGGAGGAGCGACAGTAAAAGCCCCACGCTCAAAAAGCGAGCATGGGGCACCCGAAAATGCACCACCCGCCAAATGAGAGAAGAAGTGGTCAGTGGTCAGTGGTCAGTGGTCAGTGGTCAGTGATCAGTGATCAGTCTTGCGTGGCGCGGGCGGATTGACTCAAATGGCCTGCGCATCTAACATTCCCACCACGTAACGAGTGGAGCGTCCTGCGTTGATCGGCAAAACTGTCTCCCACTACCGGATATTGGAAAAGCTCGGCGGCGGAGGCATGGGTGTCGTCTATAAGGCAGAGGACACGAAGTTGCGGCGGTTCGTGGCCCTGAAATTCCTGCCGGAGAACATGACACTGAAGCAATCGCTGCTGGAGCGATTTCAGCGCGAAGCAGAGGCCGCTTCCGCGCTCGATCATCCCAACATCTGCACGATTTATGAAATTGACGAAGCGGACGGGCAGCCGTTTCTGGCGATGCAGTTCCTGGAAGGCCAGACGCTGAAGCGGCACATCGAAGGCAAGCCGTTGCGACTCGACGCGCTGCTGGATTGGGGAATCGAAATTGCAGACGCGCTCGATGCGGCGCACGCCAAAGGGATCATCCATCGCGACATCAAGCCCTCGAATATTTTCATCACGCGGCGGAATCAGGCCAAGGTGCTGGATTTTGGCCTGGCCAAGGTGATCGAAGAGGGCGCGGCGGGCGCGACGCAGGGAATGTCGAAGCCGACCGCGGATGAAATCACGGAGCACTTGACGAGCCCCGGCGTCGCACTGGGAACAGTCGCGTACATGTCGCCAGAGCAAGCGCGCGGCGAGCCGCTCGATGCGCGCACGGATTTATTTTCGTTTGGAGCGACGCTGTACCAGATGGCGACGGGCCGCATGCCGTTCAGCGGCGCCACGACGGCGATTCTTCACGATGCGATTTTGAACCGCGCGCCCGTTCCGCCGACGCGGCTGAATCCGGAAATCCCGTCGCGGCTCGAAGAGATCATCCACAAGGCGCTGGAGAAAGATCGCAAGCTTCGCTATCAATCCGCGGCGGAGCTTCGCGGGGACTTGAAACGGCTGAAGCGCGACTCCAGTTCGTCGGGACTCCCGATCTCTGCAGAAACGATCGCTCCGAGTGAAGCAGGAGCAGGTTCCTACAGCGCGAGCGCCGCAGAGCAAAAGTCTTCGACCTCTACTCCGATTTCCCAGGCGACGCTTTCGGGAACTTCGAGCGTGGCGGCCGTGGCGCGGGAACACAAATGGGGCTTCGCGGCGGCGATTGCGATCGCTTTAGTGGTTTTGTTCATCGCAGGGTACGGAGTTTATTCTTTCTTGCAACGCCCCGTGCGGGCGCCGTTCCAGAACTTCACAATCGCGCAGATCACGACTTCGGGCAACATCTCGGCCGCGGCGATTTCGCCGGATGGAAAATATCTTCTCTTTGCGCAGGATAGCAATGGATCACAGAGCCTACGCTTGCGGAACATCGCAACGGGAAGCGAGACGGAGGTGCCGGTGCCCAAGGCATCCGAATGCGCCCTGCTGGCTTTTTCACCGGACAGCAATTACATCTACTTCATTGCGAGGATTCAGGAGGAAGTGAGCCTCTACCGCGCACCCGTGCTGGGAGGAACAGGGGAACGAATCGCGGCAAATGTTTTCCCCGATGGAGGATTGACGTTCTCGCCGAATGGCGACAGCGTGGCGTACCTGCGGTATGGCGTGCCGCAAACGAGCATGTGGAGCATATTCGTTGCCAATGCGGACGGCACAGGCGAAAAAGCAATCGAAACGGCGACGTTCAAAGATGTTCCTTATCCGAGCTCCGTGGCTTGGTCACCGGATGGGAAAGCGATTGGCTATACCGGCGGAGTGGCATTCAACAGGACGATTTACCTGCTTGATCTTGCCTCGGGAAAAGTTCGCCGGAGCATAACCATCGCGGACCTGGCGATCGACGACCTTACGTGGGCGCCCGATGGCAGCGGATTTTTCATTACGTATCGCCGCCCCTCCGATGTCACGCGCTGGCAAGTCGGGTTCATTTCGTATCCGGGCGGGCGGTTTTTCCAGATCAGCCGCGACACGAACGGCTATAGCGGACTGGCGGCCTCCGCCGATGGCAAAACGCTGGCCTCGTTGCAAACCAAGGTCACAACCAGTCTATTCGCACTTCCCGGGACCGGAGAAGGGCCCGCCACGCCAGTCTCCATAAACGTCCCGACGACAGCTTATGCCCTCAACACCCCCACTTTCTTTAGCTGGATAGACGGGCAGACATTCGTGATGGGGACGGTCGATGGCGTGCATCGCTTTTCTGCGGATGGGAGCAATCCAGTCATCCTGACGGCTATTTCCAGTGGCTTAATTCGGAGCCCGGACGTCTGCCGGAATGGCCATGGAATTGTATTCAATTGGGGATATCAGGGTGCGTCACAAACGAACAACATCTGGCGAGCTGATATGGACGGCTCAGACCTGGTGCGGCTGACGTCAGGGACAGGCGATGCCGATCCAGCCTGCTCGCCCGACGGCAAGTGGGTCTACTACGTGGATGACCCCGCGAACATCCCGATGCGCGTGCCGCTAGCGGGCGGCGAGGCGGCAATCGCGCCGGGCCTTGAGAACATCCATGCGAGCCGATGGTGGGGATTTGATTTTTCGCCGGATGGAACTCAGATCGGGGCGTTTGTAACGTTGAGAGGCCAAAAGGAGTTTACGCATGAGGTTATCATCCTGAACTATGAGCAGGCAAAACCTATCCTGCACGTAATCCCGCTCCGTTCCGATTTTTTGGGCCCGGGTGAATTTACACCCGATGGAAAGGCACTCGCTTACCCAATTGGCGAAAATGATGTGGCAAACATTTGGGTGCAACCGCTCGACGGTTCGGCGGGCCACATGCTTACGAAATTCACATCGGACTGGATTTTCGAATTCCACTGGTCGCCCGACGGCAAGAAGCTTCTTGTCGTTCGCGGGCACGAAGAATCGAATGTGGTTCTTTTTCGCGAAACCGCTCCGTGAGGG
>JASHRL010000312.1 GCA_030037355.1 Candidatus Acidiferrales bacterium
TGGGAAGTGAAGTCATTCGAGCTGGACGAAGTCACCGTCGCTGAACTTCAGGACGGCATGAACTCCCGAAAATTCACGGCGCATTCTATCGCGCAAAAATATCTCGATCGCATTGCGGAAATCGACAAGCAAGGCCCCGGCGTCAATTCCGTCATCGAAATCAATCCTGACGCGCTTTCCATTGCCGATTCGCTCGATGCCGAACGCAAGAGCAAAGGCCCGCGCGGCCCGCTTCACGGCATCCCGGTGCTTATCAAGGACAATATCGGCACCGCCGATCGTATGATGACCACCGCGGGTTCGCTCGCGCTTTCCGGCTTTACTCCCACGAAAGATTCCGCTGTTGCGCGGCGGCTGCGTGAAGCCGGCGCCGTGATTCTCGGCAAGACGAATCTCAGCGAATGGGCGAATTTCCGCTCGAGCCATTCTTCAAGCGGCTGGAGCGGCCGCGGCGGCCAGACGCACAATCCCTACGCCATTGATCGCAATCCCTGCGGCTCAAGCTCCGGCTCGGGCGCTGCGGCTTCGGCGAATCTCGCTGCCATCACTATCGGAACCGAAACCGACGGCTCGATTGTTTGCCCGTCTTCGACGAATGGCGTCGTCGGAATCAAGCCGACGGTCGGCCTCGTCAGCCGCGTCGGAATCATTCCCATTTCGCATACCCAGGATACGGCCGGGCCCATTTGCCGCTGCGTCGCTGATGCCGCCACATTGCTGAGCGCGATTGCCGGCGTGGATCCCGACGATGCGGCCACAGAAAATCCGTCGCGCAAAGCCGAGGCAGACTACACAAAATTTCTCGATCGCTCTGGTTTACGCGGCGCGCGCATCGGCGTGGTGCGAAGGCTTTTCGGCTCCAACGAGAAGATTGCGCCGATCATGAAAAATGCCCTCGATGCAATGCAGAGCGAAGGCGCCGTCTTGATTGATCCTGTCGAAATTTCCTCGCTCGGAAAACTCGGAGAAGCCGAAAACATTGTTCTGCAATACGAATTCAAGGTCGGCTTGGATTCGTATCTCGCGCAATTTCCCAATGCGCCTATGCACTCGCTCCAGGACATCATCGAATTCAACGAACGGAATTCCGATAAAGAGCTTCTCTACTTCGGTCAAAATATACTGATCGAATCGGAACAACGCGGCCCGCTCACGGACAAAATCTATCTCGATGCGCTTGAAAAAAATCATCGCCTCGCGTGCGCGGAAGGAATCGACGCCGTGATGGACAAATACAATCTCGACGCGTTGATCGGGTCGACGGGCGGCCCGGCGTGGATGACCGATCTGGTCGATGGCGATCATGGCGGGGGCGGCAGCTCTTCTCTTCCCGCCGTCGCGGGCTATCCCCATATCACTGTTCCCGCGGGCTTCATTTTTGGCCTGCCCGTGGGCATTTCGTTTTTCGGCCGCGCCTGGAGCGAATCGGTTTTGATTAAAATCGCTTACGCTTTCGAGCAAACCACGCGCGTTCGCAAACCGCCGCAATTCCTGCCTACGGTGAATCTCGCGCCCGGTTCGTGAAGCCAGTGGGTTTGTTCCACGCGCTCGCCAAGGGTTGACACCGCGCGGAATCGGTCTACGATAACGGGAGAGCACGGACAAGCCAGATGGCCACGGCGGCCCAACACGCGCCCGCGATCCCCGACAAGAGCCTCTTTCGCATTGGCGAAGTTAGCCGACTGACGGGAACGAAGGCGTTTGTTCTCCGCTACTGGGAGACGGAATTCCCCACGCTGCAGCCGGTGAAAAGTTTGAGCGGCCATCGCATGTATCGCCGCGAAGACATCGAGAGCGTTTTCGAAATCAAGCGCCTGCTCTATGAAGAGGGATTTACGATCGCCGGCGCGCGCCGCCATCTGGCCGAGCAAAACGGAACCGCCGACGCGAGCGTTGCCGTCGAAACCATTGTAGCGCCTGCGCGCGAGCGTGAACGCGACCACGAATTTTCCCGCGCGCAGCGGAAATTGTTGCTCGATCTTCGCGAAGAGCTTCTCGCTATCTTGACCCTCCTCGAACCGCGGTGATACGCTATTTTTGTTTGTTGTCGGGACGTGGCGCAGCCTGGTAGCGCGCACGCTTGGGGTGCGTGAGGTCGCTGGTTCGAATCCAGTCGTCCCGACCATCTTTTCGCTGGCCGCAAGAATTTCACCGGCTCGCCCGTCCGGCTGTTGCATAATCTTTTCATGCCCAATATTTTGGTGACCAACGACGACGGCATCTCCGCGCACGGTTTGCGTGCGCTCGTCGCGGCGCTGCAATCTGTCGGCACGGTGATCGTTGTCGCGCCGTCGCACGAGCGCAGCGCGACAGCGCAATCGCTCACGCTGCGCCAGCCGATTTTCTGCGAGCAAGTTGCGGAGCGCGAATGGTCCGTCGAAGGCACGCCGGCGGACGCCATGATTCTCGCCTTCCACACGCTCTTGCCGCAGCGCCCGGATCTGGTCGTCTCCGGAATCAATCGCGGCGCGAATCTCGGCGAAAATATTTATTACTCCGGGACGGTCGGCGCGGCGATGGAAGCGGCGATCAATCACGTTCCGGCGATTGCGATTTCCGTGGCGGCGCGCGCGAGAGAATTTGACTACAAGCCCGCGGCGGAATTCATCGCGCGGCTCGCGCCGGTTGTTTTGAAAGAAGGATTGCCGCCCGGAGTGCTGCTGAACGTCAACGTGCCGAATCCGTGCACGGGCGCGGTGCGTTTCACGCGGCAATCACCGAAAATCACCCGCAATGTTCTGGAACGCGGCGAAGATCCGCGCGGCAGAACTTATTACTGGCTGCACGAGCAAAAACTTACCGAGGACATCGAGCCGGATACGGATTATGCGGCGGTTCGCGATGGCGCGATTTCCGTCACGCCGCTGGAGCTCGATCACACGCACAGCGCTTCCCTGAACCATCTCTCGCGCTGGACGCCGCTGCTCGAGAAAAAATAGCTCCGCGATTCATCTTTCATTCCCTTGCGTTCATGCGCTGGCGCGAGCGCCGGAGGATTTTGTGAGCCGCGCGCACAGCGGCGCATTCGTGGCCATTTCAATCGCTGTCCAGGCCATCGCCAGGCCGCCATCGAGCACGGCTTTATCGGCATCCGGCGTGACGCAATGCGCCGTGAATTCCGGCTGGTGATTCGCCGCCGGGAAAGAATTAATACCAATCATCGGGTGGATGGAAGGAATGGCGTAAGAAACATTTCCCATGTCCGTGGAAGCGGCCATGCGCTGCATCATGGGCGTCATCTCGGGGAATTTGCGGCCAAGCGCTTCCGCGTTGCGTTTGTAAATCAAACTGATTTCGTGGTCGTACTTGACATCGGCATACGGTTTTTCGCCGCCGCGAATTTCGAGTTTCGAGCCGGTGGCGATGGCGCCCGCTTCGAAGCAGCGATGCACTTTCGTGCGCACGTCGTCGAGTTCCTGAATATTTTCCGCGCGGACCATATATTTCGCCGAAGTGTGCGCCGGAACGACGTTCGGCGCGTCGCCGCCGTGGGTGATGATTCCGTGCACGCGATCGGTGGGACGCAGATGCTGGCGCAAGAGCCCAATCGAGGTTTGCGCGACGGTGAGCGCATCGGCGGCGTTGATGCCCATCTCAGGAAATGCCGAGGAATGCGCTTCTTTCCCCGTGTAATAAACGTCGAAGATAGACGCAGCGATGAGATGCGCTTCCAGCATTTCCATGGGCGCGGGATGAACCATCATGGCGGCGTGCATTCCAGCGAACGCGCCGCGCTCAAGGAGAATAATTTTGCCGCTGGCGTTGCCGACTTCTTCGGCCGGCGTGCCGATGACGCTGACCGTAAGGCCGACGTCATTCGCGACTTTCGCCGCAGCGATTCCCGCACCGACGGCCATCGCGGCGATGATGTTGTGGCCGCAAGCGTGGCCGATGGCCGGCAAGCAATCGTATTCCGCGCAGATGGCGATGTGCAGAGGCCCGTTTCCAGCGCGAGCGGAAAAAGCCGTGGGGAGATCGCAGATGTTGCGCTTCACGTCGAAGCCAGCGTCAGACAATTCATCGGCGAGCCACGTGGCGGCTTTTTCTTCTTCGAAGCCGAGCTCCGGATGCGCGTGGATGCGATGGCTCAAGTCCAGAAGTTCTTTTTCTGATTTCCGGAACCGCTCTTGCGCGCCTGCTTTTGCGTCCATGTTCAATCTCCTCGTTTATTCGTGCACATTATTCCTTGACGGCTGCTCGCAAATCCGCGGCGAGCAAACGATGAAATAAATGTTCGCCGGCCTCGCGGCGCACGGAAAGCCTTCCGGCGCGATAGGCGCGCGAATGCATACCGCGCTGCACCGATTCGCAGATGTCCACGTCCTCTTCCTGCACGCGATGGCTTACCGCGATGCTCTGGCGATTGTATTCCTTCGCGGCGTCATTCGTGGCCGCAAAATAAAAATCGAAAATGACGCGGCAGCGGTCCACGGAGAGCGGCAGGACAAGATTCGTATCGAGATAGCCTTCGTACCAATTGAGCATGAAATTCGGATACTGCCAGAAATAATCGGCGCGATTGCCCTGGCGTGTGGCGGCCGCGTCGGGATCGACGGAGGCGCCGGAGGTTTCGACGGGGCTCGATTGCAGGCAGAAGCGATCTTCGTTTTCGATGGTGTAGTTCGCGTAATCGAGAACGCTGTTCAGGCCTTTGTGCAGATGCGGGACGTGGTAGCCGCCGTCGAGATAATTGTCGACGTAGACTTTCCAGTTGCAATTCAAATCGTAGACGCGGCGCTCGAAAAAACGCAGCGAGCCGAGACCGAGCGGCTTGACGCGCGCGAGGAGGCTGCCGAGAAATTCTTCGAGCGGCGGCGCCTGCGCGTCGAGATTGACGAAGACGAATTTTTCCCACGCGGCGACGCGAATGGGAACGAGGCCGTTTTTCGCGCGATCGAAGTTGCAAACGCCATCGAAATCGGGCGTGCCTTTCAATGCGCCATCGTTGCCGTAAGTCCAGCCATGATACGGGCAGCGGAAATTCGCAGCGGTTCCTTGCGATTCGGTGACGACGGCGGCGGCATGATGACGGCAAACATTGTAGAAGGCGCGAAGTTCGCCATCGGCGCTGCGCACGACGACGATGGGTTCGCCGGCGAGATCCACAGTGAAAAATTGACCGGGCGCGGCGACTTGATCGAGGCGGCCGACGGCCTGCCACGCGTGGCCGAAGACGGATTGTTTTTCGAGTTCGGCGACGCGCGGATCGATGTACCACGAGGCGGGAATCGTGAAGGCTCCGGCGAGAGAAGCGCGAGCGTCGTAGGCGTCGAGAGTTTGTTTCAGCGAATCATGCTTGAGCGAATCGGGCAAGTCGCGGCCTCGGGCTGAGTTTCGGTGCGCGCCGATTGTGGCGCGAAATGGCGCGGCGGGGAAGAAGGCTGGTGAATTTTGATTCGAACGGGGAGCGAGTGTCTGAAAACGGACGGAAGGCGAGAAATTTTGACGAAAAAACTCGATTAGAAATGGGTTCGATGCTTTGTTATGTGTGGGTTGCGTGATGTTCTTATTTCCCATAGAAACTCGATTAGTTAAAGGCAGTGCCCCTTCGTTCCTCAGGGCAAGCGAG
>JASHRL010000313.1 GCA_030037355.1 Candidatus Acidiferrales bacterium
GCGATTCCGCTCATCGGCGTCCGCTCATGCTTTTTTTCTCATTTTCCTTCCAGCATTTCGCGAGTGGCCGGGGCGTCGAAGCTGGCGAAATCGTTGCCGACATCTTCGCCGTCGTTCACCACTACGCCCGCGACTTCGACCCATGCGTGCGCTTCGAATGCATCGCCGCTTTTTTTTCCGCCGACGCGCAGTTCGGCGACGATTCCACGGCGTTGCAGCAACCAGCAGAGAGCTAGGGAGCGCGAAAGGCAATTCCCTTTGGCGAGACCGTAACGCGACGCCGCGTGGACCATGTGCGCGGCGCCGCGAGCCTCCTGCCAACGAGCGGAGGCATCATCCGCACTGCCGCGCTTTTGCTCGCGATGAAGAGCGAGGGATCGTTGCACGCTCCGATAATCGCGGACGCGCAGAACGGCGCCGGCCAGAGGGAGCAAGTAAAGAGCACGAAAAAAATCGCGGCGTTGCCGGCTGGAGAGATTTCGGAATCGATGCCAAGCGCCAATCATGCGATTTTTCCTGTCATATCCAGCGGCGCAACGCTCAAGAACACCGGAGCGCCTTCAGACAAGAATCAGCGAGGCTCGCCCGCAAGCTCGACCAATCCTTCGCTCATCAATCGTTGCACCAAATCGAAGATATCGTCTTCGGCTTGCTCCGCGCTCACATCGTATTCGTTCGCGACGGCGTCGCGAAGCTCGCTGACGCTGCGCGGCTGCTGCAAAAGGCGCCAAATCGCAGCGCCAACGGGATTCAGTCCGTAATAGACGCTGTTTTTCATCCCCAGAATGGCAGCTTCGTCGCCCAGGTCGCAGGACACTTGCTCTTTCGTCGCTACGACCATCGCGTCTCGTGTGAGAGTGCTGTTCATGGAATGTCTATCGTTCGGCCTGCGAGTTCGTTTCGCCGGACTGCGAGCGTAAAAATCGCTCGGTACGGCGGAATTCTACCGGGATTCGTGCGGCGCGAGCAATGTCGAAATGACTCTGCGCTCGCACGCAGAAGAATCCTGCACTGCATTTCCGCTGGCGTCAGTCGAAAAATCGGTAGCGCAGAATGGCGCAGAGCGTGACGACACCGTCGCGCCAGGTGATTTTCTTCCCTTCTTCGTACGAACGGCCAGCGTAAGAAATCGGCACCTCATAGACGCGCCAGCGGCCTTTGGCGACTCGAGCGGTCACTTCCGGCTCGAATCCGAAGCGATTCGAACGCAGATGCATGCCTCGAATCACTTCCTTGCGGAAAACTTTGTAACAGGTCTCCATGTCGCTGATTTTGAGGTTCGTCAGAATGTCCGAAAGCAACGTCAGAAATTTATTTCCGACGTAATGCCAGAAGAAGTGCACGCGCTGAGGCCCGCCGAGAAATCGCGAGCCGTAAACGACGTCGGCGCGCCCATCCAGAATCGGTTCGAGCAACTTCGGATAATCGCGCGGATCATATTCGAGATCGGCGTCCTGTATGAGGAGAATGTCGCCAGCGGCCTCCGCAAAGCCACGGCGCAGCGCCGCACCTTTGCCCTGATTTTGCTCCTGGAAAAGAAATCGGAAGTCGCCAAGCCGCAGCCGGGCCTTTCCTTCGAGAATCCCGGCTTCCGTTTCGCCCGCCTGCTGGCGGCGGTGCATTTCTGCCAGACATTCGCGCGTGCCGTCGGTCGAGCAATCGTCAACGACCACAATTTCGTGGGCGAGGCCGACGGCCTGGATGCGGCGGAGAATTTCCTCGATAAAATTGCGTTCGTTGTATGCGGCCACGATTACCGATAGCGTCATGGGTCGCGCTGGCGGGACGCCTTGACTATTTTCGGGTGCGGCGGCTTTGGGCCGCGGTTCTTCTTGTGCCGTGCGAGAGAGAGGCATTGGATTTCGAAGGAAAAGATTATCATGGGCCGCGACGGTCACGAAGCGGTCACGAATAGAATGCAGGGTTCTTCTTCACGTTTGCATCGGTGGCGTGCGAGACAGTAAAGTGGAAGCGTGAAAACGATGATGACGGTTCCGTACTTCGATTTGAAGACGCAATATGCGTCCATGCGCGAGGAGATTCTGGCGGCCCTCGACCGCGTTTGCACGAACACGGCTTTTTGTCTCGGCGATGAAGTCGCGCAGTTCGAGAAAGAGTTTGCGGCTTATTGCGAAGCCAAACATTGCATCGCCCTGAATTCCGGAACGAGCGCATTGCATCTGGCGCTGCTGGCCGCAGGCGTCGGGCCGAACGGCGAAGTCATCACCAGCCCCAACACATTTATTGCCACGGCCGGAGCCATTGCCTACACAGGCGCAAAAACTGTTTTTGTGGACATCGATCCGGCGACGGCGAATCTCGATCCGCGCTTGGTCGAGCGCGCGATCACGCCGCGCACCAAAGCAATTCTGCCGATTCATTTGTATGGCCGCCCGGCGGATATGGATGCACTCAAACGGATTGCCCAAGCGCACAAACTTGCTCTGATCGAAGACGCCTGCCAGGCGCATGGGGCTCGCTATCGCGGGCGGCGGGTCGGCGCAATCGGAGATTCCGGCGCATTCAGCTTCTACCCTTCGAAAAATCTCGGCGCTTACGGCGAAGGCGGCGCTGTCATCACGAACGACGATCGCATTGCGGAATATTGCCGCGCGGCGAGAAGCCACGGCGAGTCCCGCCGCTATTTTCACGATTTCATCGGATACAACTACCGCATGGAAGGATTCCAGGGCGCGGTCTTACGTGTGAAGCTGCGGCGCCTCGATGAGTGGTCAGCGCGGCGTAAATCGTTAGCTGCGCGGTATCACCGTCGGCTCAGCAGCGCGCGCGTGGAATTGCTGCGCGATGATCCGCAGGGCGAGAGCGCCCATCATCTTTTCGTCGTATACGTGGAGAATCGCGACACGGTGAGGCATCAATTGGAAGAGCACGGAATTGGGACGGCCATTCATTACCCGCGTCCGCTGCATCTGCAAAAAGCGCTCGCACCGCTCGGTTATCGCGCCGGGGATTTCCCGCTCACGGAGCGCGCTTGCGAGCGCGTTCTGGCTCTGCCATTTTTTCCGGAGATGTCGGAGGAGCAGGTGGATTACGTCGCGGAATCGCTCATGGAGATTGCCGGCAAGCGATAACGGACCGCTAATCGGTCAGCGGCGCTGAAAAACTCTCCCGAAGATCTCACGCAGACGCTCGATGTTCGCGCAAATCGCCATCAAGCAGCGCCGGACGCTGTGACTCCGGGGACTCGGAAGCCGCACCGAGCAATTTCTCTTTCATCGTCCGCGCCATGCCGTCGAAGACGTCAAAGCACGCCTTGCGCATGGCGTCTTCCGCTGCCCGCACCAGCATCTCGACGCGGTTGCGTCCGACTTCGTCGAGTTGCAGCAGCGAAGCATTCAACTGCGAATCCGACGTGGCGCGCAATCGCCCTTCAAAATCATCGTAGGCGGTTTCGGCAGACGATCTCTGCTTCTCAATCCATTCCGCAAGGCTATTTTCACCGTGCTGGCGCAGCGTCTCGAGAGACGCTTCCGATTGCGCTGTGAGGCGCTGGCCGGACTGCGTCAGGATCTCGCCGGTCTGCGCAGAAGTTCTCTGGCGGAAGTCATCGAACGCAGATTCCGCATGCGCTTCCAGGTTTTTGGTGAGCTGCTCTGCGGTGGCCAGTGCTCGCGCGCGTTCCGCTGCGGCTTGAGCATTCAAGCTCGCGGAAAAATTCGTCAGGGCATTCGACGACACGTCTCGCACGTTTTGACCGAATCCCGCAGCCGCCGTTTCGGCTTGCCGCGCGAATTCGCTCTTCGAGGATTCAAGATGCGCTTCCGCAGCCTGCGTCAGTTCGCTCTTTGCGGAATCGAGGCGCTCTGCAAATTGCGCCGCAGCCGCTTGCAGTTTTTCGCTGACTGTCTGTTCGAGAGCCGCGGAAGCTTGCTGCAAGGCTCGCGCTCCGATCGCGACCGTCTCTTCGTTCCATTTTGCCAGCGAATCCTTGTTCGCCGTGTCCAGGCTCGCGCGGATTTCATTGAGCGTCTCGGTCATCCGCGTCGCGGCCTCTTTTTGCACTTGTTCACTCACCTGCCGCAGCCGCTCGCGATGAATGCGAAGAATTTCCTCGGCCTGCTCTTCGCGCGCGGAGAGCTGATGAACGGCATCCGATGCCCGCTCGATGTGAGGCGAAAGTTTCGCGCCAAGTTCTTCGACCGTCCGCGCCACGGTGCGCTGGCTCGCTTGCGCCAGCAAATTTTCAGCGCGAGCCATCACTTGCTCCTGCAGTTCGGCTCCCTGATGCTCCATCTCTGTGATCCGGCTGGCAGCGCTGCTCTCCAGGCGTTGCCGCAGCTCGTTGAGGCTATCCTGGCTCGCGGCCTCGAGATGGCGCGAATAGTCCGAAAATTGTGCAGCTTCTTTCTGAATGTGCGCGAGCGACGTCTTTGCCTTTCGGATTTCCTCTTCGAGCGCTTTCTTTGTTTCTTCGAGCGCGGCGCGCGCGGCCTCCGTGCTCAGTCCGGATTCTTCCTGTAGCTCGATGACACGCGATGCGAGCTTGTGCTCTGCCGATTGGACCACCTGCTGCGAAGTTTCCGAGAGGCGTCCGGCGAGCCTCTGCGCGGCGCTGTCGAGCGACGATTCCAGAAGCTCAATCCATTGCGCGCGAGTCTCCGTCACCTCGGACTGAAATTGCTCGCGCATACCATCCGGCACGCTGGCCGCTTGCGCAGGCGTCCGTTCCTCGTGCGCTCTCGCGGACTGCATCGAAGCGAACTCCTCGCGCAGTTCCTCCAATTGCCGCCGCAATTTGTCGTCGATGCGCTGCTCGGACTGCACGGCCACTTCTTTGGAAGCCATGCGCGACTCCTCGCGCAATCTTTCCGCGCGCCGTTCCCAGTCCATCAGCGCTGCTTGCGTTCGCTCGATCGTGTTTTCCCAGGTCGTGCTCAGGTTTTCGTGGACTTCCTGTTTGACGCGCGCGATCTGCGCAGCCAATTGCTGGCCGAGCTCCGCGGAGAGCTGATCCTTCACATCCGTCTGCCCTTTTTCGAATTCCTCCCGCCATTTTTCGTAGAAGGCCTGCGCAGTGGTTTTTTGTTCCGTGTGCAGTTCTGAGGCGTGGTCTTTGAAGATTTGCTCCGCGACGGCGCGTGCCTCTTCGATCGCTTTCAGCGATTGCGTGTGAAACTGGCTGCGCAGTTCGTCGAAGAGCGGGCTGTCGAGCACGCTCAATTCCGCGGTTGGTTTGGCGCTTCGCGTCGCAGATCCCACCGAAGCCTGAAACGCGCTTTCCAGATACGATTCGAGCGACGCATCTTTTTCTTCCGCAGGCGTGAGGTATGAGGTTTGATCCGCGACGATCGCCGGCACGGTTTCGGGTTTGCCCGGCATTCTCGACGCATCCGCTGTGCTCGTCCAATCCTCGGGAGGAAAAGAAACTCCCCAGATGTTGCCGCCGGATTCCATCTCCGCGCCGACCTGGAACAAATCGCGCAGAGTTCGCGGCCGTTGAATCCAGGCGACGCGCACACGCGCGCAGTACGGGCCGTTCTGGCCGTACCCGGACGGGATCTCCAGCGTCAGCCACGTGTTTTTCGGTAGGTGATGCTTCGAGGAATATCGGCAACCATGGAAGCTCACGTTATGCGTTGCGGTGCGCTCTTCGAATGGCTGTCCGAGCAAATCGACGCCGCGGACAATTACGGGCACTGCCTGATCCATACGCGTAGTTCGGCGCCGCTGCTCTCCCAAGTAAGTCGATGCCGCCTGTGCCACGTCCCGCCTCCCGTCGTGCGACTGAATTGTCCAGAGCATAGCACTGTCGAGGCGCGGGGTCGAGCGGTGAGGAAATTTCTGGTGGCAGTTTGCCTGGCGGGATTTTACGCGAAGACCTCAATAATAAAAATCGGGCGGCGCATTTCTCATGCGTCGCCCGTTTGCATTGCTGCGAGGATTAGCGATTCTCAATTGTTGTGCGGTGCGCCGGAGCCTTTCAGCTGATCGATCGTTTGGAGGCTCGACTTCGCCTCTGCGGCATGAGGCCCGTTCGGCTCGAGCTTCAAATATGTCTGATACGCCTCCGCCGCTCCCGGTGGAACAACGGCGACTTCCTTGCCGCCCTCCTTTTTCATGGTGATCTCGTTCATCAGGCAATTGCCCAGCAGATACCAGGCAAGCGCGTCGTTTGGATTCAGTTGCGATGCTTTTTGAAGAGGGCCAATGGCATCGATCATTTTCCCCGAATTCGTCAGCACGATACCGATGTTCTTGTAGCAGTCCGCTCCTGCTGTCTTGTTGGTGGGATCCAGCGTCCCGGCTTTATCGCACGCCGCATCCGCGTCGGACATTTTGCCTTCCTGCGCCAAATCCGTTCCCAATTGCGCATAGGTCCCCGGCGCTGGTTTCAGGTCAGCCGACTTCTGTAGATCATCGACTGCCTGATCGTACTTGCCGGCCCCATCGTATGCCAGGCCGAGGTTGGCATAAATTACGCTGAGATTCGGATCGTTCTCCGGAGCGTTCTGCTGCGCGGCTTGGAATTCGGTCGCGGCGGTCTGATAATCTGCGCTCAATTTCGTTTTCAAGGTATCTCGCTGATCTGCCGGACTTGTCGGCAACTGTTGCTTGATCGCGGTGGCATCATCCATGGCAGCCCTGCCAGCCTTGAAGTGCGCCGCCATATCATTCACCTTGGCATTTTTCTCTTTGGCCTTTTTCAGTGCGTCGACGTCGTAGCCGGATTTCGTCGCAATGTCTTGGAAATTGATGTTCGCTGGGTTGTTTGCACCCGCACCCAGAGCAACCTCGAGCGTGTAGTTCACGAGGCTGTTCTTGAAGTTAATCTTGTACTTGCCAGCAGCGAGATTCTCCTCGATGTAATTGCCATTCGCGTCGGTCTCGGTGTTGTACACCTGGTTTGTGGTTTCATTCGTGATGATCACGGGCAAACCGGCCCAGGGCTTGCCATCAAAATCGAGGACTTGACCCTTCAAGACCGCTTTGCCTTGAGCCATCGCCACGGTCGCCAGCAAAAAAAACGGCGCGGCCAACATGGCCAGTGCGCTCAGTCTGGAAATCCACTTTTTCATGATGCCACCCCTTCGTTCTCGCTTTCTTTATATGCCCGCCACATTATCGCGCAACTGGCGCCCGATATGCGATGGGGTCGGGAAATTTCGCCTCGGCGAAGGCTCGCAGGCGCAAACGGCAGCTATCGCACGCGCCGCAAGCTTCCTCCTCGGATTGATAACATGACCAGGTCCGCTCGAGCGGCGCGCCAAGCTCCATTCCCTTGCGCACGATTTCGCTCTTGAGCATGTGAATCACTGGCGTGACGATTTCGATGTGCGTCTCCGGCCGCGTTCCGGCGTGGATCACTTCAGAATACGCGGCGTAATACGCCGGCCGGCAATCCGGATAGCCGGAACTGTCTTCCCAGACGGCGCCGATGAATATTGCGCTCGCGCCGATCACTTCCGCCCAGCTCACCGCCGCCGCGAGGAAATGCGCGTTGCGAAACGGCACGTACGTCACCGGAATCGCTGAGCTCTCCGTCAAATTCTCCGGCACGGCGATATCCCGGTCGATCAGCGCGGAGCCGCCGATTTGCTGTAGTGCGTCGAGACGCACGACGAGCCGGTCATGCACTTGGACGCGATAAAAATCAGCGATCTCCTCGAATGCGCGCCGCTCGCGGACTTCCGTACGCTGTCCGTAGCTTGCGTGCAGGAGCGCCAGAGAATGCGACTCGTTGGCGATGGCCGTCGTCACGCACGAGTCCATTCCTCCGCTCAGCAGCACCACAGCCTTCGGTTTTTCTATCTTCGCCACGTTATTCCTTGCATCTCTCCCCGCGCATGCCTCGGCTGAATCTTACACGCCATGCATCGCCGGGTCCCAGATAAACTTGTGTAATTGCAATCCCAGCCGCACCGGAAGATTGTCCGCCAAAATCCATTCGGCGAGCGCGCGCGCGTCCATCGCCGGCCATGCGCCCTCGGGATCGGCGAACACCGGCGAAAAAAGAATTTCGTGGACTTTCTCGGTGAGCCGATGTTCTTCCACAAATTGCCGCGCGAATTCGTAATCGCGCCGGCTGGCGATGACAAATTTCACCTCGTCTTTGCGCTCCAGCGCTGCGAGGTTTGCGACGCGGAATGTTCCGAATTCACCCGAATCCGGACACTTCACATCCACGATCTTGACGACTTCGCGCGGTAGTGTGCTCACATCTCTTTCGCCGCTCGTTTCAATCAGCACCGTATGGTCTTCGGCAAGAAGGTGCCGCGCCAATTCTGGCGTTTCCGGCTGCAAGAGCGGCTCTCCGCCCGTGATTTCGATCAGTCGAACGTCGCCCGCGCCATTCTGGCCTGCGGACAATTCCTTCACGCGGCCCAGCACTTCATCGAGGGTCTGCTTCGTTCCGCCGTGAAATGCATAAGCTGTGTCGCACCATGTGCACCGAAGATTGCATCCGGTCAGCCGCACAAAAATGCACGGCAGGCCCGCGTAGCTGCTTTCGCCCTGAATCGATTTGAAAATCTCGGTGATAAACATGATTGCCGTTTCCGTTGCGCCTCAGCGGCCGGCCGCGCGTGCCGCTTTCCGCCGCAGATAAATCAAGCCGCCAATCGCTCCCGCCAATTCCAGGATGATCACGATCACCGCCGCCGTAATTCCATAGCCGTAATAGAGCCAGAAAAACGAAACGATGAAGGCGGGCACGGCGATGATGATGAACGCGCGATTCATGGTTTCGTCCCGGCGGTCACGGACGGAAAGTCGCCGCGCTCGTATCCGTCTCCCAGACCGTCACGCTCGAAATGCTCGCCCCATTGGGAGACGCATGCATCTGCTTCGATGTTTCATCGTAAATGTGACGCGCGATATTTTCGGCTGAGGGATTGAGCTTGTCGAAAGGCGCGAAGTCGTTCAGATTCTTGTGGTCGAGCGAGCGAATCACGCTCTGGATGATTTGTTTCAAGTGCACGAAATCGTAGAGCAGCCCCGTGGAATCGAGTTCCTTGCCTGCCAGCGTAATGCGCACGCGATAATTGTGCCCGTGCTGGTTTTCGCACTTGCCCTTGTATCCGCGCAGGAAATGGCCTGCGGCAAATCCTTCGTCAACGCTGATCTCGTACATGCGATCCAGCCGTTACCTTTGCACCGCGCCATTCACCCGTGCACGCCAAGTTCGCTCACAGGTCTGCCGTGAAGCGCGCCACTTCAGCAAGGTCATGCGTAAGGGTGTATTCGGGCAGCGAGTCCAGGAAAATTCTACCATACTGCATGCGCTCGATGCGGTTGTCGAGGATCGACAAGACGCCGCGATCGCTGCGCGAACGAATCAGCCTTCCGAATCCCTGCTTGAGCGAGAGCACCGCCTTCGGCACCTGATATTCGGCGAAGGGATTCTGCCCGTCCTCCTGCAGCGCTTTCACGCGCGCGGCGACAATCGGATCCGACGGCACGGCGAACGGCAACCGGTCGATGATCACGCAGGAAAGTTGCGAACCGGGCACGTCCACGCCCTGCCAGAAGCTCGCCGTTGCCAGCAGCACCGCTCCCGGCGTCGTCTTGAACCGCTCGAGCAGCGCCATCCGCGGCGCCGTTCCTTGCAACAGGGTCGGATACGGAATCACGCCGGCGAGCCGCTCGTGGATTTCGCGCATCTGCGCGTGGCTCGTGAACAGGCAGAACGCCCTCCCGCGCGTCAGCTTCAGAATCCCTGCGATCTCTTCCGCCGCGCGCGCCGCAAAATTCGCATGGCGAATGTCGGGCAGCGCCTTTGGAATGTAAAGCTGCGCCTGGTTTTTGTAATCGAATTCCTGCGGCAGAACTTCTTCGCGTGACGCTGTAATTCCCAGCCGGTGCTTCACGTAATCGAAGCGCCCTCCGACGGCGAGCGTCGCCGAAGTAAGCACAATCGTATCGAACCGCTCGAAAAGTTTTTCGCGCAGAATTTCGCTGACGTCGATCGGCGTCGCCACCAGATA
>JASHRL010000314.1 GCA_030037355.1 Candidatus Acidiferrales bacterium
CGACGGATCAGATTCGCCTCGGCGATGTTCTTTCCATTGACTGGGACAGAGAAACGAATTCGCTGCTTTTCTGGAAGGAAGCAGAAGGCGCTCTCGTCACCGTCGAACCGGTGCAGCCTGGATTGGCTGCGGCGGCAGCGGCCGACGAGGACGGCCACGGGCGCGAAATCCCGATCAGCACTCCGGCGACCGTCGAGGCTTTGCCAGCGGCGGCTTCGGCGCTGCGTCCGGCAGCACACCAAGCGCGACAATCCGAAGACTTCAAGGGAACGCGGCGAGACAGGGTCTGAAATTCGCGCGAGCCCGTGCGACGCTGCGGAGCATGAAGAAGAGACACGTGCGCATTCGCGCTTTGCGGCAAAATTCGCCGGCAGCGTCACCCAACGGGCAAACGCGCCCACCCGGCCCGGCGGCTCAAAACGCGATCAATTTATTGATATGGCGGCTGCGTTACGCAGGAAGCGCTACTTAGCCCCAAGCTCAACGAGCTTGCGGCTTAAAGAGGCCACTTCTTTTGCAGAATCGTGAATCGCTGTCACGTGACTGCGAACCGAAGAATTTTCCACCGCAACTTCCAATGCCAATTCTGAATGGCTGAAAATGACTGTGGCGTGGTTGATCAGTTCATGGCCGTAAAGCCGCACATTCTCGAGCACACTGGTGAGCTCGTTCCTGCATTCGCGGCAAGGCATTCGCCGCACCCTCATGGATAACATAAAAAGAGACCGCCTCCTTGCACTCATGCCTTGAGCGTAGCGCTCAATTAAGTTTCGTTTCATGGCCCAAGTTCCTTATGACTTTGTCGTAGACTGCACGAATCATGTGAATTTCCTTCTTTGCGACGCCGCGCCAGGCTTTCTGCGCAACCTCCGCCGCGATGGGCACGCCCTTGCGGAAAAGACCCCGGCCCCGCGAAGTCAGCGTGACTAGCACTTTCCGCCGGTCGCCGCGGCTCCGCGAACGCTTGATGAGTCCCTTCTTTTCGAGCCGGTCGAGCATGCGAGTCATTGTGGAGACATCCAAACCGTTGAACCACGCCAGCGCGCCGGGCGTGTTCGCTTCTCCCCGCGCACAGTTGGCAAGCACCATGGCTTCGCGAGCGGACAAGCCGAGCGGCGCCAGTGCCTTATCGTGCGCTTGCAAAAGCGCTGCCATGATCGGGCCAATCATCAGGCGGCCGACAAATATTTCGTCGAACGTCTTCGCGGATGGTATGCGTGGCACAATCGCCACAGGATAGTTGATTTTGCAATATCTGTCAATTCAAATATTGCATGAGCAACCCAAACAACCTGTCCTAAGACGGATTCACAGCCATTTCGGTTTCGTAAAGTTTCCGATTCGTTCAGGAAAAGCTACGCGGGCTCGTCGAAGCTCCCGCCATAGATGGCAGGGACCTTCGCACCCATGGCACGCAGATAAGCGGCGAGCTGCGCGCGATGGTGAATCGTATGGGAGAGGACGATCTGAAGGTAAATCACACCGGGATACTCGGATTTCTTAAGGAACGAAATCGGCCGCGCGAGATATTCGCCGCTGAGCTTCTGCGCCTTCGCGAAATTCTCGGGAAATTGCCCGTCGTACCACGCGATCACGTCCGCGGCACGCTTGATTTCGTCCGGCAAGGCGCTTTCGGCGGGCGAGTAGAACTGCCCTTGAAAAATCGAATCGAGGAACCACGTCTCGACAAGGACGATATGCCATGCCAGTTCGAGCGCGGTGCGCGATTTCGGATGAATGCGGAAGGCGCATTGGGCGTCCGGCAACGCGGCGATGACTTTGCGCGTGATTTGCGATTCACGCTCCAACGTGGAGAGCAGATGCCCGGCGATGGCCGAGGCTTCTTGTGAAGTCATGAATGCCGCTCCTGAGATGACGCAACCGACTCCGAGGGAAACGCCAGTATATGTGTTTGACCAAGGAGGAGTGATTTTATTGCGAGGCGCTGTGCCCTGGAATTAAGCCTCAGACGCGAGCAGTTCAGGCCGTGGGCACGACCAGAGTTTTTTCGTGCGGGCCGAGGTGCTTCTGAGCGTCCAGGTTCTGCTTCGGCTGCCAGCGCAGAACGGGCCTGCGCGCCGCGGCGACTTCGTCGAGGCGGCCGACGCGCGTGGAATGCGGCGCTGTCTTGACGAGTTCAGGGTTTGTCTCGGCTTCCGCGGCAATCGAGCGCATGGCGTCGATGAAGAGGTCGCATTCTTCGCGCGATTCGGATTCCGTCGGCTCGATCATCAGAGCGCCGGGAACGATCAATGGAAACGCCGTTGTATAGGGATGGAAGCCGTAATCGATGAGACGTTTCGCGATGTCCATCGTATTCACGCCGTGCTTTTTCTGGCGCGCATCGCTGAAAACCACTTCGTGCATCGAAGGCAGATTGTAGGGCAGGTCGAAAACGTCTTCGAGATGCTTGCGGATGTAATTCGCATTCAAGACGGCGTCTTCGGTCGCCTGGCGAATGACCGGTCCATAGGCTAGCGTGTAAGCGAGCGCGCGCAGAAGGACGCCGAAATTTCCGCAGTAGGCGCGCACGCGACCGATGGACTGGGGGCGATTGAAATCGAGCGCGTAGCGGCCATTCGCCTCGGTGACGATAGGCACAGGCAAAAATGGCTCGAGGATTTTCTTGATCATCACAGGGCCAGCGCCCGGACCGCCTCCGCCATGCGGCGTCGAAAAAGTCTTGTGCAGATTCAAATGCATGACGTCGACGCCGAAGTCGCCGGGGCGCGTCACGCCGGCGAGCGCGTTCATATTCGCGCCGTCCATATAGAGGAGCGCACCGCGCGAATGCAAAATTTCCGCGATCTCGGCGATGTTTTCTTCGTAGACGCCGAGCGTCGAAGGATTGGTGATCATCAGCGCGGCGACGTCGCCGGTGACGAACTCGCGGAAATGCGCGATGTCGATCTGGCCGCGCTCGTTGGACTTGATGTTCTGGACTTCATAGCCGGCGATGACCACAGACGCGGGATTCGTGCCGTGCGCGGAATCCGGAATCAGAACCTTCTTGCGCGCGTCGCCCTTGCTTTCAAGATACGCGCGAATCAGCAGCAGGCCGGTGAGCTCGCCCTGCGCACCGGCGACGGGTTCCAGCGACGCCGCATCCATGCCGGTGATTTCGAGCAGGCATTTCTGCAAATCGTGAATGATGCGCAGGCATCCCTGAGAGACTTCGTCGGGCTGGAGCGGATGCTCGGTCGCGAGTCCTTCGAGGCGCGCCACGAATTCATTCACGCGGGGATTGTATTTCATGGTGCAGGAACCGAGCGGATACATGCCGAGATCGATGGCGTAATTCCACGTGGAAAGGCGCGTGAAGTGGCGGATCACTTCGATCTCGCTGACTTCGGGAAAGCCTTCAACACCCGCGCGCGCGAATTCCGCGCCGAGCGCCTTCGCGGGATCAACGGCGGGAACATCCAGCGGCGGCAATTCGATGCCGCGCTTGCCGGCCACGGATTTTTCGAAAATCAGACCTTCGCTCTGGCTGACGTGGCGGCCAGCCTTCTTGATCCTCTTCGTCGCGCTGCTTCCATCCCCGTGGGTATGCTTTTCGTTCAAGCTGCTTGCTCCCAAATCGTTTTAGTTTGCCGCCAGAATCTTGCGAATCGAAGCCGCCAATCGTTCGATCTCTGCGCGCGGAGTCACTTCTGTCACGCACACCAGCGCGCGATTGGGATGCTCCGGATAATATTTTGCGAGCGCGAGCGGCCCAATGATTTTCTCGGCGAGAAGTCTTTGATTGATTTCCTTTGCTGGCCGCGGAAATTCGACTGTGAATTCGTTGAACGTCGTGCCGGAGAAGGGAAAGGTCACACCGGGAATCTTCCGCAGCTCTTCCTGTGCAAAGCGCGCCTTCGAAAGATTTTGCGCGGCGAGCTCGCGAAGACCTTCCTTGCCGAGCAGGCAGAGATGAATGGTCACCACGAGCGCATAGAGCGCTTCGTTGGTGCAGATGTTGGAAGTAGCCTTTTCGCGGCGGATGTGCTGCTCGCGCGTGGCGAGGGTCAGGCAAAATCCGCGGCGGCCTTCGCCGTCGAGCGCTTCGCCGGCCAGGCGTCCAGGCATCTGGCGCACGAATTTCTCTCGCGTGGCGATGACGCCGACAAACGGCCCGCCGTAACTCGGCGGCACGCCAAAGCTCTGGGCTTCGAGCGCGACGATGTCAGCTTCCTGCGGCGGTTGCACGACGCCGAGCGAAAGCGGTTCGGAAACGCAATCGATGAGCAATGCGCCAGCTGCGTGCGCAGCTTCGGCGACAGGCGCGAGTTTTTCGAGCACACCAAAGAAATTCGGCGACTGCACAACGACGGCCGCTGCTTCGTTCAAACTATTGGCGCGAAGCGCGCCGAGATCCACTTGGCCGGAGGACGTGAATCCGAATTCCTCGACTTGCAATCCGACGTGCTTCGCGTAGGTTTTGAGTACCTCGCGATATTCCGGATGCACAGTCTTCGCAACGAGGACGCGATGGCGGTGCGTGACGCGTTCGGCCATCAGTACGCATTCGGTGAGCGCCGTCGAGCCGTCGTACATGGAGGCGTTGGCGACCTCCTGCCCGGTCAGTTGCGACATCAGCGTCTGAAATTCGAAAATCGCCTGGAGCGTGCCTTGCGAGATTTCCGCCTGATATGGCGTGTAGGACGTCAGAAATTCGCCGCGCTGCACGAGCGCATCGGTCACAACGGAGCGCACATGCTGATAGACGCCGGCGCCGAGAAACGAAGTGTAACCACGCGAATTTTCCGCCGTGCGCGCCTTGAAATAATCGATGATTTCCATCTCCGAAAGCGGGCCAGGAAGTTTCAGCGGCTCGCGGAGCCGGTATTTCGCGGGAATCGTTTCAAAAAGCGTTTCGATCGACTTCGCGCCGATGGCATCCAGCATTTCGCGGCGCTCGGATTGGCTCTTGGGAAGGTAGCGCATCAGGCAGTTTGTTCCTTCTCCTTCTCGGCGACATACGCTTCGTATGCTTTCGCGTCCATGAGGCCGTCAGCGGCCTTCGCGTCATCGAGCTTGATCTTCACGAGCCACGCCGAGCGATGCGGATCGCGATTGATTTTCTCCGGCGCGGTGGAAAGTTCGGAATTGATTTCCGCGACTTCGCCGCCGACGGGGCTGAAAACTTCGCTCACGGCTTTCACCGACTCGATCGTGCCAAGCACGTCGCCGGCCTTCACGCGCGTGCCGATTTTCGGCAGTTCGACGAAAACCACGTCGCCGAGGGCGTGCTGCGCATAATCCGTGATTCCGATCGTTCCGGTCGGCCCGGCGATTTGAAGCCATTCGTGGTCTTTCGTGTAACGAAACTCTGCTGGATACATCGGCTGCTCCTTGGTCAATCGTTGCTCAGCGATTGTCAGTTCGTTTTCGCACGCTTATAAAAAGGCACGGGAATGACGCGTGCCGGCGCTCGTTGCCCGCGTACGGAAATGTCGAGCAAAGTCCCCGGCGCTTTGAGGCTTGGCGGCACGTACGCAAAGCCGATGTTTTTCTTCAAGTGGGGCGCCGGACCGCCGCTCGTGACGCCGCCGACCTCGCGTTCCTTGTGCACGACAGCGTATCCATCGCGCGCAATCAGCCGCGAGTCCATTTCGAATCCGACGAGTGTGCGCTCGATTCCTTTTTCCTTCTGCTTGACGAGCGCGTCGCGCCCGAGGAAATCGCCTTTTTCCACTTTGCAGATCCAGGCGAGATTCGCTTCCCAGGGCGTGGTCGTTTCGTCGATTTCATGTCCGTAAAGCGCCATACCCGCTTCGAGCCGAAGCGTATTTCGCGCGCCCAATCCGCATGCTTGGACGCCCAGCGGCTTGCCCGCTTCCATCAGCGCGTTCCACAGTTTCTCGGAGTTTTGCGTAAAGAAATAAATCTCGAATCCGTCTTCGCCGGTGTAGCCGGTGCGCGCGATCAGACATTCGACGCCGTCCACTTCGCCGAACGTGAACCAATAGTATTTGATCGGTGCAAGCGGCGTTTTCGTCAGCTTCTGAAGCAATTCGAGTGCGCGCGGCCCCTGGATGGCGATCTGCGAGTAGCGCGGCCCGGCATTTTCGACTTCCGCGCCAAATTTATTGTGTTCGACGATGTGCGCGTAATCGCGGTCTTGATTGCCGGCGTTGACGCACAAAAAGTAGTGCGTGTCGGAAATTTTGTGGACGAGCAGGTCGTCAACGAACGTGCCCTTCGGCGTCATGAGGCCGGAATAGTGGGCCTGGCCGTTGGAAAGGCGCGCAGCGTCATTGCAGCTCACATGCTGCACCAATTGCAGCGCATGCGGGCCGCGGACTTCGATCTCGCCCATGTGGCTGACGTCGAAAAGACCAACGCGCGTGCGCACGGCCTCATGCTCGGCGAGGATGCCCGTGTATTCGACGGGCATGTCCCAGCCGCCGAAGTTCACCATCTTGGCGCCCATCCGGCGGTGGAGCGAGTTCAGAGCTGTCTTGCGCAGTTCCGC
>JASHRL010000315.1 GCA_030037355.1 Candidatus Acidiferrales bacterium
GAGCTGAATAACGGGAAACTCACTCTCGTGCCACATCCTCTTTCGCCCTGCACAACTCAGCAGTATGCCTGGCCGGAAGACGCGGAAATCGTGGGAAGAGTTACGGGCGTGGCAATGCGGCTTGTGAACTATTCCGAGGATCATTCGCACGGTGCCGCAAGATTGCCAAAACGATCTTGACGTTTGAATTGAACAACTGCGCGGAAACTGAATCCGAAGTCAGCGGAATGGCAACTCGATAGGGTTCGAATTCTTGCCAGAATCTAATGAACCGATCAGTTTCGACACAACCCAAACTGATATACAGTTCCACTTCGCGCAACAACTCCTGGATCGATGCTCGCGCCAAATCCTGGAAAATCTCGTTGTGACATTCTTGAAGCGCGCGGCTCGCGACTTCTTCCGTAAACATGCGCGCCAATCCTTCGTGATAATACCTCCCGGTGTTGTAGTCGCGCGTCCCCGCTAGGTAAATTAACCTGGCGATGTCACACGACAGCCGCGGCAGCGTATGTCTTTTCAAGTCCGATATGGCAGCTTCAACAGTCATCTGCCTCGCTGCGACAAAATCTCAGTTTCGACTCGCCGCGCCTCCACTCTTAACTTCGTCCTTCGTGTCTGTCGTTACAGTGAATTCGATGAGCCACGGACGCGATACACTATCGATTTGCATGTGCGTCAGGCGCGTATTACGTCAGCGTAACAACCAATTCATCGGATCGCCGAGAAATCGGAACCCGCAGCGCTGTCCCGGCGTTTCCGGCCATTCAACGTGAGCCACGCGTGCCTTGCCCACGACCTGCTCTTCAACGGACATCAGGAAGACGTCGACGATCGCATCCTTCCGCACTGCTGCGCTGCAGCCGCAAAGAAAGCCATGCGCACTCACATTTTCAGTCACCGAGAGTATCTCGAAGGACTTTTCCGCTGCGTCAACGCCCTTCAATTTCAGCATGACGCGCAATTTGACGCGCGCCTCCGACCGCCGTTCGGTTCGTTGGGCGCCCACGACCGTCGCCACGCGGCTCTCTAGAGCGTCGAAATCTACAGGCTTCTGGAAATAACCCTTCGCGCCCAGATTCTCACAAAATGCCTTATAACGCTGCGCAGATTCACCCGACACAATGAGAATCGGAATAGTCTGTGTGAAACTCATTGACGAGAGGACCTGACACACTTCAAATCCTGAGTATTTAGGCATCATTAGATCCAACAGGATTGCATCCGGCTTCTGTTGGAGTGCGAGTGCCAGCGCCTCCTCTGGCGAGCCGGTATCTATGATCTCGTAGGAGTCCTTCAGCCGAAATCGCAGCACCCTTCGCATGGCATCATCATCGTCGATGATTAACAGTCGGGGCATTTTTACTCCTCAGTGATGCTCGCCCATACCGCGCTTAATTCCCAACCGGGAAGGGTACGGACAATATCTCATCAACGCGACGGGTAAGTTCATCGCCGGTAAAGGGCTTGCGGAGGAATGAAATTCCCGACTCGAGAACGCCGTGCGTGGCCACGTCGCCGTCCGTATAGCCCGATATGTAAAGCACCTTGATCTCCGGTCGAAGCGCCGTGAGCTCGTCCGCGAGTGCCCGGCCGCTCATTCCGGGCATGACTACATCCGTCAAGAGCAAATCAATGCGTGATTGGGCTTGTCGCGCCACCGCCAGCGCTTCCAGTGCATCTGAAGCTTCCAGCACAGTATGCCCAGCCTCCTTGAGCGTGTTTCGAGTTAGCTTGCGAAGCGAATGTTCATCTTCGACGAGAAGAATTGTGCGCGAGTGATGCATTGGCCTGTCGAGCTCCCCCTCCTCAGGAGCAGACTCGTGCAGTTCATCTACGCGGGGCAGGTAGACTTTGAATGCCGTTCCCGTTCCTACTTCGCTCTCAACCCAAATGTAGCCCCCGCTCTGTTTGATGACGCCGTAAACCGTCGCGAGACCGAGGCCTGTTCCCTTTCCTTGTCCCTTGGTAGTAAAAAAAGGCTCGAAGATGTGGGATTGAATCTCTGCGTCCATCCCGCAGCCGGTGTCTGTTACTTTCAATAGCGTGTACGGGCCCGGAACGACGTATCGGTACCGGTTCACGTCTGCTTCAGTCAGCTCCGCGTTCAGTGTTTCGATGGTCAGCTTCCCGCCTTTCGGCATGGCATCCCGTGCATTCACGGCCAGATTCAAAATCACCTGATCGATTTGTCCACGATCCGCCTTGACCATGCCGAGGTCTTTGGCCAGCAGAATTTTCAATTCGATATCCTCGCCTATCAGCCGACACAACATCTTCTGCATATCCGGCACGACTGTGTTCAGGTCCACGACCTTCGGCTCAAGGACCTGCTTGCGGCTGAAGGCGAGCAATTGCTGGGTCAGAGCCGCCGCGCGGTTTCCCGCGTTCTGGATTTCTTGAATCGCCTCGCGGAAAGGATGATCGGCGTGCATCTGCTTTTGCAAGGCTTCGCTGTAGCCGATAATTACGCCGAGAAGATTATTGAAGTCGTGCGCCACTCCCCCGGAGAGCCTGCCAATTGCTTCGAGCTTCTGCGACAAATAAAGTTGCTCTTCCAATTGTTTTCTCTCAGTGATATCCCGGTTGACAATGACGATCTTTTCGTCTTTCCCGTGATTCCGCACAAGGCTCGCTGTGGATTCCACGACCAACCAGCTGCCTTCTTTGCGCTTGACGCGATATTCGACGCGATGGCCCATTCTCGATCGGCGTGCTTCGTTAATGGACGCATCCACGAGCGGACGGTCATCAGGATGAATTTGCTCGTATGCCGTTGTTTGCTGAAGCTCTTCTTCCGAATAACCGAGCAACCGGTTATACGAAGGGCTACTATATAGTAGTTTTCCCTCGGAATTTACCAGCGCAATCATGTCGGCGGCATTCTCACTGATCAAGCGGAAGAGTTCCTCGCGCTCTCCGAGACGCCGACGAAATCTGTGGATTTGAACTTGCTGAAACACGACATACACATCGAACAGCAGAATCAAGCCCACGAGAGCGTGGATCGACAAGTTCGTGTCTACGGAGTAGTACGAATCAACCCTAGGGTCGAGCACCGGGAGCGCAAAGGAAATGATTCCCAGCGTCAGCAAAATTGTGACAACAATTCCGGACGAAAAAAGCCACCATTGCCGATGTTCAATGCGACGCAGGCTTGCGTCAATCGGAGATGCCGCAGTCGATTTCATTCATCTTCTCGATCTCAAACTCTTCTATTCTGACGACAGTATCTCTACTCGCTGACGGACTTCAGGCCCCCGGATTAATTTTCCCTTGAAGGCTTCCTCTGTGGGCCAGAAATGAGAAATTTGCCTTCTTTCCCAAGCGCAAATTTGAAGAAATCCTTGATCCTGTCCCGGCCTATCAGGACGGACTCGCAAAGATGGGAATTCTCAATGCAGGCGATGAGGCCCTCCAAGACCTACATCGAAATCCTGCTCACGGGCGGCATTGCCGGTTTCGTATTAGCCTGTTTTTTTTCGTAAAGAAGCTTGTCGGCATACTGAAAGAGATCCTCCGGCCGGTCTCCGTCCTGGTATTCCACTGCGCCTTGCGAGAAAGTCACCGGGATCAGATCATTTCCCGATTCCACAGTAATCGATTCGAGGCGACCCAGGACGTCGGAAACTTGCGAGGCTTTACAATCAGTGAGCAAGAGCATGAATTCGTCGCCACCCAACCTTGCCGCCAGGTCACCTTCACGAACTACTCGGGCCAGGTGCTCGGCGAAACCCTTGAGCACCGCATCTCCCGCTGGATGGCCGAAACGATCATTAATCTGCTTGAATTTGTTCAGGTCGAAGAGTATCAACGTCAGAGGATAACCACGCCGCCGGGCGCGCGCGATTTCCATGTTCATGTGCCGTTCGGCGAACCGCCGGTTGTAGAGACCAGTGAGTGGGTCGACCAAAGCCAGATTGCGCCAGAGAGAAGAATCGAATTGACGCTCCGCGAGTTCGCTCCGCAGCCGGTTAATCAGGATTTTCTCATAGGTGAGATAGCAGATAAAAATCACGATGACGCCAACGAGACCGACGATCGTTTCCAATACGCTGGAACCGAAGGCAGACTCCTTCTCGGTCAAAATCTCAGGAAGGGAAAGCGATATCACGCTGGCGGTGAGGACCAGGATGACCAAGACGGAAAAGGCCCATATCCACCAATCGCGCCGCCGCAACTCCCGCAATCGGGCCGAGTACTCCCAAGACCGAAACGTCACATTTTTCGGGTTGATTTCAGCGTTTTGACTATCCATACGATCCCATTGGTTCGCGCGCGCGCCAAGTCAGAGTACGATTCTCAAGTCTAAACAGAATTATTTAAATGACCATCGACGCCCATTCCTAACAAGTCACCATTCAGTGGGCCCCTTTTCTTCATCTCAGTCGGGCACACCCACATAACTGATTGCTAATTACAGATATTGTGACTCTTACTGGCCATCCCATGAGGAATAAACTGCTACTCGCTTCGCTTTGCAAGCAGGCTTCCGCCGCTAAATCATTCCCCTTCAGTTACAACGCGCTGGGCCAACGCACACAATAACAATCGGCTGTGATAGCTCTCAGGGCAAAATGGTCTATAGCTGTCCAGAGTGACCGGGCCGGGTTTTTACAACAGTTCCAGTGAGAGGGTTTACATCATTTGATCGGGCTGATCGGACCGGCTTTTTTGTACGAACTCTTAGGGTGAGTTTCCTGCTGCTTGCATCCCGATGAAATCGCGGCCAGCTGCTCTTTCAGCGGCGAACTCGTGGGGCGTCCTCTCCCGAGAGCCCTGTGAGGTCGACTCTCATGGTACTCACTGCGCCAAGTCTCCAGGATCTGCTGGGTCTCCGCCAACGACCCGAACCAACGGGGCATCGAGGCATTCCGCTCCGAAGGTTCCGTTGAACGATTCTAGGAACGCGTTGCCGATCGGCTTCCTTGGCCGCGAAAACGCAACGCGCACTCCATTCTGATAGGCCCACAGATCCGTCGTTTGATTGGGAAACTCGCGACCATTATCACAGCAGAGAAATTTCGGGACTCCGCGTTGGATCTTGATCCGGCTCAGCCCATCACCACATACTGGCCCTTCAACTTCTGCTCTGAGTCGATCGCCAAGCATTCCCTGGTGTAGATATCCACGACTGCCAGCAAACGGAACCTGCTTCCGCCCGGTA
>JASHRL010000032.1 GCA_030037355.1 Candidatus Acidiferrales bacterium
TCGTCATGATCAGGGAAATACCGCAACGCGCGCAGCGCCTGATAGCGAATCACAATCGTGCGCGTCGCGTTCACCGCATCGGGCACGTAAATTTTCAGCTGCTTGTATTGTCCGTGGCCGCTCACTTCATACTTCAAATCATTTCCTGAAGCGTCCGTCACGCTTTGCACTTCGAGGAAAAGCGAATAGGTGAACCCCAGCGAATCGTGATAGTCCACGGGAATCGTGCGATAAATGCCGTTCCACGAACCTTCGAATCGCACGTCCAGCGTTTCCGTCACTTCAATCGTCGAATCCGCGTGAACTTTGATTTGTACGTCGAAGTTTTGAATCGTGAGTTGCCGTGCAGCGGCCGGGCGCGCCGCCACAAGCGCGGCGGCCAGCAGAATTGTAAGCGTGATTGCGGCTCGGCGGAGCTTGCGCATCATCCGTTCCGCGCTACTGCGCCGCCCCGGCCTGGAAACTGACCTTTGGCGTTTCGCGTTCCGCGGGCGCTGAGACCTCGAAAAACTCGCGCGCCTTGAAGTTGAACATGCCGGCGATGATGTTCGATGGAAACACGGCAATCTTCGTATTGAAGTCGCGCACCACGGCGTTGTAGTAGCGCCGCGCGTTCTGGATGCTGTCTTCGAGTTGGTTCAGCGTGTTTTGTAGTTGATTGAAGCTCTCCACCGCGCGCAGTTGCGGATATGCTTCCGAGAGCGCAAACAATTGGCGCAGCGCGCCTGTCAGCATGTTCTCCGCGTCGGCTTTCGCCGCCGGCCCTTGTGCGGCCATCGCCGCATTGCGCGCTTGCACCACGCCTTCGAGCGTCGTTTTCTCATGCGCCGCGTAGCCCTTCACCGTCTCCACCAGATTGGGGATCAAGTCATAGCGCCGCTTGAGCTGCACGTCGATGTCCGACCACGCGTTGTCGCATTGCACGCGCAGCCGTATGAGCCCGTTATACATCCCGATGACGATGAATATCACGACAACTACTACTGCCAGCACAATCCAGCCAATCATGACGCCTCCTGCTTAAGCATACGCCCAAATGCATTGCATTGTTTCACCCGCGCACCCGATTCGAGTACGCTCCCCATTCGGCCCTGTATGGCGCGACTAGCCCTGAGCTTGGCCGCCGCGGCGGGCGAAGCCGAAGGGCCGGTGGCCCATCCTTCGCGCGTGGGCCGCGCCAAGCAGCCCAGAGTGAAGAAGTCGCGAAGGGCGCGCTCAGTTTTTGCAAGGGCTTGACACGAGCGTTTGTTTCGCCTGCGCGCCAGCTTCGCGCAAGCATACGTACCCCCCGCCGCTTTGTAAAGCGCACCCGCACTTGACTACTGGGCGAGTTTGAATTTTCTTGATCGTGACACAGGGAGTCAAAATTCGAACTGAGCCAGTGCCCGCTCTCGCCTGGCAATTTTGCGCCGGTGGCCCATCCTTCGCGCTTTGCGCATAGCCCAGCGAAGGGTGGGCTCTCGGTCCTTGTTTGGGCCAGCTTGCCGTGGCGAGTGGGTCTTTCGCGCTTCACGCGCACCTCTGTGAAGAGGAGTCTGATTTTTTTCGAGGGTGGGTCTTTGGCCCGCCCGTTTCCTATTCGTGACACCGTATCCACACCCATTGTCTCTGGCAATTTCGCGCCACCTATGCTTCGCTAGTTATGTCGTCAACTGAATTGGTAAGGAGACGGGTGATTAGGCCGCACGCCAAACTAAACCCGCCCTGCCTGCCGCTTGCCCACTGCGGCGGGTGGGGGGCCCGGAGCGAACCTCCCGCAGAGAGACTCCCCGCAAAGCGCCTCATTTCTAATCGCCAACTCCCAGAATTAGAATTGCCCGCAACTCGCACAAAACAAAGCACAACGATTTTTCTAATCGATAATTTTGGCGCCTTTTTCCGGCGACGCCGCTCCTATCGCCCCGCCTCCTCGGCTTCTTCGCGTCCTCATTCGTTCCCGAGCAACGTGTCCCGCTCTCGATCCACGCCGTTTCTAATCGGGACACCAACGTTCAGTGAGTTTCCCGCAACTTGCAGAAAACAAACGTCAACACCCCATTCTAATCGGGACAAATTTCGATCCTATTTCAGTCCCCGGCAGGTCTGGTCTGCGGCTTCCCGGATCTGCCCTCTCCACCCCTCGTTGTTGTGGCGTGGAAGTGCATTTTGCGTTATCTTCCCCTCGGACAAAAGGGGCGCAGCCCTCCCTCTCTCGATGCTTTTTAAGTCATTTAGCGCCGCGGTTTACGGAATCGACGCGTATCTTGTCGAAGTCGAGGTCGACATCGGCCCCGGCCAGCCCGGGACCTTCAATGTCGTCGGCCTGCCCGACATTGCCGTGAAGGAAAGCCGCGAGCGCGTCAAAGCTGCGCTGAAAAATTGCGGCTTCGATTATCCCGGCCACCTGGCCGTGACTGTGAATCTCGCGCCGGCGGACATGCGCAAGGAAGGCTCCGCGTTCGATCTCCCCATGGCTCTCGGACTGCTCGGCTGCCAGGGAACTTTCTTTGGCAAAATTCTCGAGGACTACGTTTTTATCGGCGAACTTTCGCTCGATGGCGGCGTACGCTCCGTGCGCGGAGCGCTTTCCGCGGCGCTCGCCGCGCGGGACAAAGGCATTCACAACGTCGTCGTGCCGGAAGCGAACGCGCGTGAAGCCGCCGTCGTCGAAGGCATCAAAGTCTTTGCGGTGAAGTCGCTTCCCAAGGCCGCGGACCTCATCAATTCGCCGGAATCCTTCGCGCCCGTCAGCGTCGATACGCGCCAGATGTTATCCGAGGCCGCGCAATATCCCGTCGATCTGCGCGATGTGCGCGGCCAGCAATCCGCGAAGCGCGCACTCGAAGTGGCTTGCGCCGGCGGCCACAACATTTTGTTCATAGGCCCTCCGGGCGCCGGGAAAACCATGCTCGCCAAACGCATTCCCACGATTCTTCCGCCGATGTCTCTCGAAGAAGCCATCGAAACCACGCGCATTCACAGCGTCGCAGGCGTTCTCGATGATTCGCGTGGGCTTGTCGGCACACGGCCGTATCGCTCGCCGCATCACACCATCAGCGACGCTGGCTTGATCGGCGGCGGCGCGATCCCCCGCCCCGGCGAAGTTTCTCTCGGCCACAATGGAGTGTTGTTTCTCGACGAGCTGCCCGAGTTCGAACGAAATGTCTTGGAAGTGCTGCGCCAGCCACTCGAAGATGGAGTTGTCTCCATCGCGCGCGCAGCGCTGTCCGTGAGTTTTCCCGCGCGTTTCATGCTCGCCGCGGCGATGAACCCCTGCCCCTGCGGATTTTTCGGCGATCCCACGCGCGAATGCCATTGCACGCCGATGCAGATTCAGCGCTACGTCTCGAAAATCTCCGGTCCGCTGCTCGACCGCATCGACATTCACATCGAAGTGCCCGCGGTCAAATACAAGGAGCTGCGCGGCGACGCAGATTCGGAATCTTCCGTTGCAGTGCGCCAGCGCGTGATGACCGCACGGCGTGTTCAGCAGGAGCGCTTCGCCTCCGAAAAGAAAATCTATGCCAACGCACAGATGCCGCCGAAACTTCTCCGCAAACACTGCGCCATCTCTGCAGAAGGCGAACGATTGCTCGAGACGGCAATCCAGAAATTGAGTCTTTCCGCGCGCGCACACGATCGCATCCTGAAAGTTGCGCGGACCATTGCCGATCTCGATGGCGCGCCGGAAATTCTCCCGCGCCAGCTCAGTGAGGCCATCCAATACCGCACGCTCGACCGCTCCTACTGGGCATAGTGACGAAGTGCAACAAGAAGAGAGCGAAATCAGCAAATGCGGCTGCGAGGTGCATAGCCCGTACTATGAGGCATGAGACTTCGCGCCCATAGCGCGTCGCGCCAAGCAGCGTTACCATATCGGGCATCGCCGGTTTGATTGACTTCCCAGCCGCAGCCGTGCGAGCATATCGCGCTTTTCGGCGCAGTCGACAGATGGGTGTCCATGCATTCCCAACGCATTGAAGTGACGCTCGACACAGTGCTCGAGAGCGTGGATATGGCGGAAGAAATTGCCTTGCGCGTAGCCGGCGAGGCCGGCTTCGACGAAGACGACTGCCACAAGATCGGCATGTCGGTGCGCGAAGGAGTCATCAACGCGTACAGCTACGGCAATCGCCAAGAGCACGGCCGCAAAATTGTGCTCATTATTGAAATCGAAGAGCGCCGCCTCGTGGTTCACATTCGCGACGAAGGCGAAAATTTCAGTCTGGCTGATGTCCCCGATCCTCTCGCCGAAGAAAATCTTTTGCGTACCTCCGGTCGCGGAATTTTTCTGATGCGCGCCTTTATGGATGAATTCGATATCCAGCGCGGGCCGCACGGCGGCACGGAATTGGTGATGAGCAAGTGGCTTCCTCCCTCCGCAGGAGGAAGCGGGTTGTCAGCCCCTCCCTACGCATCGCGCTAAATCCATCCAAATTGTTTTGCCAGCCAGGGTGCTATCTAACAGGACAAGCGAACTTGCGCCGGCCCAGCCTAAGTGTTAGGTTGAATTTTACCTTTCTCTCCGCCGAAAATTGGGACGAGAACGCGACTCATCCCGTGAATGCGCGGACGTAAGAAGAGGTACCGAGCGGGTTTGTCAGGACCCGCCGCGCGGGAGTTTGCGTGGCGAATTGGGTAGGAAACGATCAGAAACTTCCTCAGGGACGATTAATCCTTGTTTCGTACTGCATTGTTCTGGGCGTTGTTCTTTTGCTCCTTGGCTTCTGGAAATTGCAAATCATCCAGTCCGGCCACTTCGCGGATCTGGCGGAGAGAAATCGCATCCGCTCTATTCCGATTATTGCGCCACGTGGGAAAATGCTGGATCGCAACGGGCGCGTGATCGTTGACAATTATCCTTCCTTCAGCATTCTTCTGTTGCGCGACGATCCCGAGCAAATCAAGAAGGACTTACCGCAGATCACTTCCGGCTTAAATATCACGGTGGAAGATCTCGAGCAACAGCTCGACGCCGCGCGCGATGAGCCGAAATTCCAGCCGATTGTCGTGAAACCGGAAGCGAGCGAAGCGGATCTCGCGTTTGTCGAATCGCATCGCGTGGATTTGCCGGAACTCGAATTGATGCTCGTACAGCGGCGGAAATATCCGCCGAGTGACTTCCTCGCGCACGTGATCGGCTATGTGGGTGAAGTTTCGCCGGAACAACTCGAAGAATCCGGGGACAAATACAAGCCCGGCGACATCGTGGGCAAGGCAGGCCTCGAAAAGCAATATAACGACATTTTGACGGGCACGGACGGAATGCGGCGGGTGATCGTGAATAGCATCGGAAAACCGGTGCGCACGCTCGACGACACGGAACCGATTCCCGGAAAACCAATCCGTTTGACGATTGACACGGACTTGCAGTCCGTCGCGGAGGATGAACTGAACGGCAAAGTCGGTTCAATCATCGCCATGGATCCGCGGAACGGTGAAATTCTGGCGATGGCGAGCCATCCGGCTTATGACCCGAATGATTTCTCGGTACGCATTTCAGGCAATGAATGGAAGACACTGAACGCCGACCCCAACAAGCCACTGTTGAATCGTGCGATTCAAGCGCAACTGGCTCCCGGATCCGTGTTCAAAATTCTGGAATCGGTGGCGATGCTGGAATCGGGGGTGCCTCCGCCGGATTATCACGTCTTCTGCCCCGGCTACGCGACTTTTTACGGGCGCGTGTTCCATGACTGGGTGTGGTCCACCCACCACTCGGGTCATGGCGATGTTGGCCTGCACACCGCAATTGTCCAATCATGCGATGTGTTCTTCTACAACGTTGGGGAACGGCTAGGCATCGACCGCCTTGCTTACTACGCAACGGCCCTGGGCTTGGGGAAGAAAACCGGAATCGACCTGCCTGGTGAGGAGGCGGGACTGGTACCTTCGTCGCAATGGGTTGAGAGCACCTATCACCATAAATGGTATCCCGGCTCGACGATTTCACTCGCTATCGGCCAGGGTCCCATTGAGGTCACTCCCATCCAGCTTGTACGCACGATCGGCGGAATCGCCTCTGGAGGCGTTTTCTACGAACCACACCTGCTTAAGGATTTCAGCCCGGTGAAGGTCGTGCGATTTCCAATATCGGAGAACACGGTCGAGCAAGTGACGGATGGGATGTACGGCGTGGTGAACGAGGATGGAGGTACAGCTCATTTGCTCGGCTATCCGATTTTGGTGCAGGCGAAGCTTCAGAACGTCGAATTCTGCGGCAAGACAGGAACAGCCCAGACCATCAGTGCGCAGGCTCTGGAGCGTGTTTCTGCGAGCGGAAGAAGCGCTTACGGCTACAACACGTGGTTTGTAGGGTTCGCGCCAAAGCGAAATCCAGAAATTGCGATAGCGGTACTAGTACAAGACACGCATTTGGAAGCCGGCGGGATAGCAGCGCCGCTAGCAGCACGCTTTATCGAAGCCTATTACCAAGAGAAACTGGGACAACCGATTCAAGAGCTACAGGCCAAGCAGGCAACTCCACAAGGGCCCGCGCACGCGCAACTCGTCAAAACGGCACCGCAAACACAATGAGAGAGCAGCGGAGCGGATTTGATCTCGATTGGTGGTTGCTGGCCATTGTACTAACCATTTGTCTGGTTGGTCTGCTGGAAATTTATTCCTCGACACACGGAAGCGCGCTGCGGGGAATGCAATGGAAGCAATTGACATGGATCGCGATCGGCCTAGCGGGGATGCTGATCCTGTCGCGAATTGACTATAACGCTCTGCTCGACCAATCGCTCCTCCTCTACCTGATATGCATTGGAGCGCTGATTCTCGACCTCGTCGCCGGACACTCAAGATTTGGAGCGCGGAGGTGGGTAGCCATCGGGGGCGTCGATTTGCAGGTGTCAGAGCTGGCAAAGTTGATTATAATCATTGTGCTGGCCCGCTACTTCAGCGAGGTACGCACAGAGCGGCTGACGCTGGCTGATTTACTGAAGGTGGGTTTGCTGGTAGGCGTGCCAGCCGGGTTGGTTTTGCTTCAACCCGACCTGGGAACAGCCATGGTGCTGATCCCAGTGGCGGTAGTGGGAGCATTTCTCGCGGGGATTGATTGGAAGCACGCAGTAGCGATTGTGGCGCTCGGAACCTTGGTGGCTGTGGCGGGATGGAACGGACACTTCCTCAAGCCTTATCAGAAACAACGCTTGTCGACCTTCCTGAATCCTGCAGAAAATCCGCGCGGCGCCGGTTACCAAATTCTGCAATCGGAAATTGCGGTGGGTTCAGGGGGATTCTGGGGAAAAGGCTTTGGCAAAGGCAGCCAGAACCAATTGGGATTTGTCCCGGTGCGGTATTCGGATTTCATCCTGGCCGCGCTGGCCGAGGAGCAGGGATTTTTCGGGGTGCTAGTGGTAATGCTGCTTTACCTAGCTCTACTTTTGCGGCTGGTGGACAACGCGCAAAAGGCAAAGGACAGGGCGGGAATGTATATCGTAATGGGGGTAGCCGCGATTCTTGCGTTTCATGTACTAGTAAACGCGGGAATGGTGATAGGGTACATGCCAGTGACGGGCATCCCGCTACCGTTTATGAGCTACGGGGGATCGTCCACGATTTTTGGATTTTTGGCTCTGGGTCTGGTGATGAACGTGAGGACGAAACGGTTCGTCAACTGAGCACAGAGAAAGTTTTTACTCCGGAAGCGCATGGCGCGCCGGAAATCATATTGGGGAGCGAGGAGCGCATCGGATGAAGTGCAATGTGAGGGAAAGAAACGAATCCCTCCGGGCCGCCCCGGAAATGCCGGGACACTCGCGTGCAAATATGCACCGCGCGGCTGAGCGCCAATGCTCCCTGAGGAGTTCTCATGGCGAAGGAGATGGTGGTTTGCGCGAACCCGCACGAAACGCGGGTCGCGATTTTGGAAGATGGACAGCTTTGTGAGATTTACGTCGAACGAGAAAAGGAATTTGCGTTAGTCGGCAGTATATACAAGGGACGAGTCACGCGCGTGCTTCCCGGCATGCAATCGTCCTTTGTGGATATAGGCCTCGATAGCGACGCGTTCCTCTACGTCACGGATTTCCTGCAAGACGTCGAGGAGTTCGACACGGTCGTTCACACCGTCGAGGAAAAAATTCACAAGATGGAGGATCAGGGCGGCCAAGTGTTCAGCCGAACGAGTGCGCCCGGGCAGGGAGCGGTTGAGCCAATTGACGTCGAGCCGCTGCCGGGCGAAACGATTCATCCCGGCAACACCGGCGGCGAACCTTCTCAACCGGCGATGAACGCGGGGCGCGAACGGCACGGATACCATGGGCGTCCGTTTGGACGAGAAGGAAGATCGCGGGATGATCGCGGCGGTTATGGCCGTGGTGGGCGGGAGCGCGGCCGCGGTGGACGCGGACGCGACGGACGTTACGGCGGACGAGATCGCGGGCGACATGGGCGCGAATTGCCTTCGTCGAAATACGCCTCGCACCGGCTATATGAGCCATCAGAAGCGGGACCGGCTGAACCATTCGAGCCAGTCCTGTTGCCGGGCGAGTCGCTCTCGGTAGTGAAAACGAATCCCGCAACCCCAGGTACAAGCACGGAACCAACTGCTGAAACCGCTGGGGAAACGAAATCAGAAATGCAATTCGGCGACACGCCCACGGAGAATGGCAGCGCTTCCGAAATGACTCCCGCAATGGAAGAAAGCACGCAGGAAACCAGCGCACAAGAAGCGATCCCGCAGGAAACGAACGTGGCAGAGGCGAGCGTTCCTGAAACGACGCCACAGGAACAAGCCGAGCAGTTCCCTCCCCACTATTCGCGCGGCGGGCATAGTGAACGGAGCGGACGTTACGGGCGGGATCGCGGACGCGACAGACACGGGCGCGGAAGACGCGAGTTCGGTCGCCGACAAGAAGAACCGAGCCAAGGCTGGGCCGCGGCGTTAGAACCGCTGCCGGGAGAATCGCTGGCGAAAGCCAAAGCGCAAGGGACTGCTGCTGAAGCGAGCGAATCTCATGTGTCTTTCACGATCGAGCCGGCAGAAATACACGCTCACGAACACGTTCATGAGAAGGAAATTCATGAGGACGAGGTCGTCGAGGGGGATAAGGATCCCGCGGCGGTGATTGCGCATGAGGAGACTACGCACTTTGTCGAGCCCGAGGAATTGCCTCACGCGGCGGAGCTGAGCGAAGAGGAAGCCGCAGCGCTCGCGGAACAGGTGGCCGAAGCGCAACAAGAAGAAGCGGAGCGCGAAGCCGAGGAGGCTCGCGCAGCAGCAGCGATGGAGGCTGCAGAAAACGCGGAGAATCACGAGGACAGCTTCGACGAAAACGGCGCACAAGCCGCGGCGGAAACGGCGGAGATCGAGGAAGAGGAAAACGCCTCTGAATCGGAGCGCGACTCCATCGAAGATGAAGACGCCACAGGCGAAAACAGTGAAGTGGAAGAAGAGGATGAGGAAATTTCCTCTGGCATAAGCGAAGCGGATGCGGAAGCTGCCGCCGAAGCGATCGAGCTGGGCGAACAGGCAGCGGAACAAGGCGCGGAAATCGCTGCAGAAGGAAACGAAGAACAGCCTCAGCCGATGCAAGCGCGCGTGCGTGGCGATTTTCGCGCGCGAATGCAGCGTCCCATGCGGCGCGGTGGACGAGACCGCGGACGCGGCCGGAGACCATTCCGAGGGCACGGCGGACATCACCGCGGCCAGCCGCGACGCACGCAGCTGATTTCCGATTTGCTGAAAGCCGGACAGGAAATCATCGTGCAGATCGCAAAAGAGCCGCTCGGCAAAAAAGGTGCGCGAATCACGAGCCACATTGCGCTGCCGGGACGATTCCTGGTTTATATGCCGACGCTCGATCACACCGGCGTTTCGCGAAAAATCGCGTCGGCGGAAGAGCGTTCGCGTCTGCGGCATCTGGTGACAGAGGCGAAAGGAGCGGCCGGCGGTGGATTCATCGTGCGCACGGCAGCGGCAAGCGCTGCGCCCGAGGAAGTGCGCGCGGACGTCGAATTCCTGACCAAAACCTGGACGGAGATCAAAGGGCGGGCGGAGCAGCGCAAAGCGCCGTCGCTGCTGCACCGCGATTTGAACCTCGTCGAGAGAATCCTGCGCGACTATCTGAGTTCGGATTACACGGCGATCTGGGTCGATTCGGAGGAGGAATACACGAAGGTTCTGGAATTCGTGAGTCGCTTCCAGCCGACGCTGGCGAACCGCGTGAAGTTGTTCACGAAATCGACGCCGATCTTCGAGGAATTCGGGATTCAGCAGGAAATCGACAAAGGGCTGCGGCCGAAGGTGTGGCTGAAGTCCGGCGGCTACATCGTAATCAACCACACAGAAGCGCTCGTGGCCATCGACGTCAACACGGGGAAATTTGTGGGACGCGGGTCGAATCGCCTGGAAGATACGATCGTCAAAACGAACATCGAAGCGGTGAAGGAAATCGTGAGGCAGATCCGGCTGCGGGATTTGGGCGGAATCATCATCATCGACTTCATCGACATGGAAGAGAGGCGCAACCGTGAAAAGGTGATGGCTGCGCTCGAAGACGCGTTGAAGTCGGACCGGGCGCCGTCAAAGGTGCTGAGATTCAACGAATTCGGGCTGGTGGCGATTACGCGCAAACGCACGAAGCAGGCGCTGGAACGCACGCTGTGCCAGCCGTGCCCTTATTGCACTGGCTCAGGAATGGTGAAATCGATTCCGACGCTGTGCTACGAGATTCAGTCCGAGGCGCGGAAGATGGCGCCGGAGCTGGATTCGGCGAGCTTGACACTACGTGTGCATCCAGAAATCGCCAAGGCGCTCAAGACGCGCGAATCGGCAATGATGGACGAACTCGAACAACTGACGCGCAAGAGCATCATCATTCAAGCCGACCCGACGCTGCACTGGGAGCAGTACGACATCTATTAGAACCCAGTGGCCAAGGATAAGGGCCACTCAGCCGGCGGGGTCATTACCGATGATTTCGCCTTCGGGCGTTGGAACGTCGTCTCCGCCGACGCTTCTGAGAGTGCACCAGCGCGATGACCCACGCGACGATTGCGGATATGACCTGTCGGGCAATCTCGCGCCCAGCTTCGTTGATCAGATCGTGTAATAGCTCCACACAAACATTAACCGCGTCCTGTGTGGTTTCCTGAGACCCTGCGCGAGGGCAAAGCCGGCCCGCAGGCTGAGCGCTGCAGGGCCGCCTCGACCCCGCGGTTTAATGGCGCCCGCACCTCAGCGCTTCAGCAATAAACAAGAGTTGGATATCTATCGTTAGCATGCACAGCTCTTTTCGGGATACTTCGACCATAGGGCAATTGTTGCTGATAAGCAATTGCTCCAGGTACAGGGCTGATTCTTCTTTGTTGAGCGCCTTAAGTTCTGGAATCAACTCGGAGAGAATGTTCCGATCCGCAGAAAACATTGGTGCGGACGGCTGTTCGTATATCCAGTCACAGGCGCTGTCTTGAAATTGCTTGATTCGTTTGAGCATAGCTCTCCTTTTGGGGCGGGGGTTGCCCGTCTAATTTAAATAAGCCCTCGGCGCGGGTTTTCGTGTGAACAAATTCCTCTGCCCGGTTTCAGCCTAGCGGCCCCAGGTCCGGTCCCTGGAATACGGTAGGAATCAGCCTTCTATTGATATAACCGCAGGACTACCACTGAGGACGGGCAATCTCAGCACGTCGGGTTATGTCTCTCGGGGGGGTACAAGACTATCGCGGGCTGCAATGGCAGCCCAGCGTTATACTCTTCGACTCAAATCTTCCCCTGCCAAACGGGACTAGGCCGCACCGAACTGCTACCTTTTGGAATGGCGATCGGTACGCCTCGTCGTCCTGGGCTTGCTCCGCGCCGCCAATCGCACCGCGCCCTTCAGTAAATCTCGCATCGCGTCCGGATGCACGCGCGAGAGGCGCACTAAAACCCACGGATAATTCAAGTAGTGGTCGGTGATGTAGTAGGTCTCAGGGTCGGCAGCCAGCATTTCTTCACGCTCTTCGAACGTCGTGCCCACGACGAGCGATTCGCCATCTTCTTTCAGCCGCGCGATCAGCTTGCCGCGAATCTTGAACGCCGCCGTTCCGTACGACGTGCTTTCTTCCACGCCCTCGAGCGACAGCGCCATTCTGCGAACGTCATTGAACGTCATCGCGCTCTCGCTAATCCGTGTCGAAGCGCTGCTCTTTGAAGGGATCGCCGTACATGTGATAGCCGTTCTGCTCCCAGAAGCCGGGCGCGTCGTGCTCCTTATGTTCGTTGCCTTCGAAAAAACATAAACTGGAATCTCTCACGACTCTTTCATTGTACTGGAATTTCGACACGGTCAGGATTTTGCCGAGCCTCGCGGGCAGAAGTGAGCGTCGGTCCGGCAGCGCAAATTTCGCTATGCTATGATGTGTTTTCGAAGTGAATTGATGCGTTCAGGAGAAGCTTTTTGACCGCGCGAATTATTAATGGAACGGCGATTCGCGACGAAATCTACGCCGAGCTGGAACATGAGGTTTCCGAACTCGCGTCGGCCGGAATCCGACCGGGGCTGGCCGCCGTGCTGGTGGGCGACGATCCTGCGTCGAAGATTTATGTTCGCAGCAAGATTGCGGCGTGCGAGCAACTGGGCCTGCGCAGCGAGCACATCACTCCGGCGGCAAACACGACGACCTCGGAATTGCTGGCGCTCGTCAACGATTTGAATTCGCGCGACGATGTGGATGGGATTCTGGTGCAATTGCCGCTGCCTGTGCAGATCGAAACGCGAAAAATCCTCGAAGCGGTGGACCCGGCAAAGGACGTTGACGGATTTCATCCCATGAACATGGGCGAACTCGTCGAAGGGCGGCCGCGGCTCGTGGCGTGCACGCCGCTGGGCGTGATGGAAATTCTGCGGCGCAGCGGAATTTCAGTCGCGGGCGTGGATGCTGTCGTGGTGGGGCGCAGCAACATCGTCGGCAAACCGATGGCGCTTTTGCTGATGCACGGCGATGCGACGGTGACTGTTTGCCATTCCAAGACGCGCAACATGCGGAAATTCACGAGCCAAGCGGACATCGTGATTGCGGCTTCCGGACGCCCCGGATTGATCACGCCCGAAGATATCAAGCCGGGCGCGACGGTGATTGATGTTGGCACGACGCGGCTGAGCGATTCACGGCTGGCGGCGGAGCTTTTCAAACATTCGCCGCAAAGACTTGAAAAGTTCAAGGAAAAGGGCTTCGCGCTCGTTGGCGACGTTCACCCCGATGTGGCGCAGGTGGCCGGCGCGCTGACGCCGGTGCCGGGCGGAGTCGGCCCGCTGACGATCGCCATGCTGATGAGCAATACGGTAAAGGCCGCGCGACTACGTCGCGGATTGCGCACACAGGAAAAAGCGGCGTCGCGGCGCTGAAGATCCCTTGATGATGAACGTATGCTGACCGTCGGACTCACCGGAGGAATCGCCAGCGGGAAGACGACGGTGGCGAGAATCCTCGAAGAGCGCGGCTGCACAATCATCGAAGCAGATCTGCTCGCGCACGAATACCTCAAAGCGGAAAACCCTGTCGCGGCGGAAGTGATCGCGGAATTCGGCCGAGGAATTACCGATGCGAGCGGAAAAATCGACCGCCGCAAGCTCGGCGAGATCGTTTTTGGCGATGCGGAAAAGCTGAAGCGCCTTGATGCAATCATTCATCCGCACGTGCTACGCGAGATTACGAATCGGCTCAAGAAACTCGCCGAGCCGGGAGGGCCTGCCATAGCAGTTGTTGTCGCTGCGCTACACATCGAGAGCGCCTACTACAAGAATTTCAACCGGCTGGCCGTTGCGTGGTGTACCCGCGAACAGCAGATCGAGCGCGCGATGGGGCGTGGGCTCACACGAGAACAAGCTGAGAAGCGCATCGCCTCTCAGATGCCTCTCGACAAGAAGCGCGAGTTTGCCGACGATTTGATCGATTGCTCGCAAACACTCGACGAAACGCGGCGGCAAACCGAAGAGGCGCTCGCTCGCTGGAAGAAATTGAGCTGAGCAGCCGCCGCAAAAGTTCACGCCGGCGGGTCAAAGCACGAGAAACCGCAAGACAAGCTATGCGGAATTCCATTCCTTGCGGATCCGCGCGCGTTCCGTTTCGCTCAGACTGAACCAAGACTCAGCGATGTCACGCACGCGCTCGAGCGAAGCTTGCATCTCGGCGTGCTTCTGTTCCATCACTTCGCGCGAAGCATCAGGCGC
>JASHRL010000316.1 GCA_030037355.1 Candidatus Acidiferrales bacterium
TCCTCGAATGGCGTGCAGGAAATTTATCTGCGCGATACCTGCCAGGGTGTAGCGACAGGATGCACGGCAGCGACTTCACTGGTTTCCGTCGCCACCGACGGAGCTTCGCCTGCAAATGCATTGAGCGAAACGCCGAGTCTTGGCAGCACGGGGCAGTATGTTGCATACGCTTCGCTGGCGACGAATCTCACAGCTACGGCCACGAACGGTTTCGAAAACATTTACGTTCGCAATACATGCATTCAGGGCCTCACGGGCTGCGTACAAAGCACGGCGATTTCCAGCGTGTCCTCAATTCAGGTCGCGGGGAACGGAGCGTCGCTGGCCCCTGTGATCAACAGCGCGGGTCATATTGTGGCGTTCTACTCCGCAGCCAGCAATCTGGTGAATAATGATCTGAACGCGTATCCGGATATCTTCCTCGGACTCACCACATTCTAGATCTCGCGTCCCCATCAATTTGATTGCACGGGATCGAAATCAAACGTGCCCTTGCGCGACAAGAACTCCTCACGTAACAATCTCACTTCATCGATCTATGGTCTGGAAAATTGCTGCAGCGGGAATTAAAAAGCTCCGCTGCCGGTGGGGGTTAAAACTGGGGGAACACCGGCAGCGGGCTTGAATCGGGTTGGAAGCGGCCCCGGCTCCTTTTGGAGCCGTCGTCCCCGCAGCACGTCCCCAACCCGCTATGTCATGCTAGTGACCGCTCGCAACCGTCACAATAATGCGGAGGGCCTACTGGCCTTAGTACTTTGCCTTTGGTACTCCTATTGAAAACAAAGGGTTTACGAGGAGAAATAATTCAAATAGTACTCCCCTCAGCTTCACTGCGCATAAGTCAGCTTAAGAGCTATTTTGAGGATGGAATATGTTGCAGTCGCAGGTTCACTTCCGTCGTCTTGCCCGACTTCACAATCACATTGTGCTTCCACGACGAGGCCGAGTCGCCTCGCGAAGCTCGAATGTCGTAATACCCTCTGAGAACGTAGTTCACCGTGTATCGGCCGTTTGCATCCGTGCGCGTCGCCAGAGGATGCGAGCCGTCGGAACGCTCAATCACGACATCCGCATTTGCGACGGGCCGATTATTGGTTCCCACCACAACGCCTGCAATCTTGCCTGTGTACGGACCCGCAGCGGCAATTGCGACAGCGAGGAGCGAAATTGCCAGAACACAAACGATTTTTCGCCGCACCATGCACCTCCGCTTGCCGCAATCATAACAACGCAAGCACAAGGCAAGCGCAGCATGGCTGCACAGGATGCGTGTCAGGCAACTGTCCGAATGGACGAGCTAACCACGCGGGAGCCAGTTGCCACTCTGGCCCTTCGTGTTTACGTGCGAAGCAGTCCTGGCTATTTTCCGCAGCCCGCCGATGACGGAATCTGTGCCGCCGTGAGCGGCGCGAGACTGTACTTCTGCAGCAGCGTATTCAGCGCCGGTAGATCCTGCGCATTCAAGTTACGCCACGCCTCGAAATCCTTGTCCAGATAGGTGCAAGCCACGTTCGTGGAGTCCTTCACGGTTTGCGGCGGCGCACCGTCGCCCATGTTTGCGGCGTAGACTTCCTGCGTCAGAATGCTATTGACGGATCCGAAGCCCGGCGACCCGTTGCCGCCGTTTTGCAACACATCCAGCTTCTTTTCAAATGCCGTCGCCGCGTCCAGGGCATCCTTGGCCTGCGCATTTCCCTTCAGGCTTTTCAGACGATCCTCGACAGCCGCGTCCAGCGCGTCCGCCTGATTGAACGCGTCATAGCTCGACGACATCCCGTTTGTCATCCGCTGAATCAGATTGAACAGCGCGACATAATCGTACTGAGCAGCCGGCACGCGCGGGTCTTTGACCACATGCAGCGTCTGCCGGTACGTCTGGCCATTCACGGTCAGCGCAATCGTGTAATCACCCGGCACGACGAGCGGTCCCAGCGGCTGGTAACGAGGAGTGACGCCGGGAACCGCATCTTGCGTGCCATAGAATTCCACGTATTCTTGAAGTCCGCCGTAAACTCCGTAGCTCAGCGCATCCGGATGCGGGTAGCGCAAACTCCACACAAAGCGATTCATGCCTATGTTCTTTGGCAGCACCGTCGGTGGCGCGAACCAATATTCCGGCACGGCGTCTGGCTCGTGTTCTGTCGATTTCGGCGGCGCACTCGTGTACTGGCGAATCAGATTTCCCATCGCATCGTAAATCGCCATGGTGATGTCGCCCTGCGGCGCGGATTTCAAATAGTAGTCAAGGAAAGCGCCATCAGGCGGATTTTGGCCGGCCGGAACCTCTGGCGGCAGCGGGGTATCCTGATCGTTGTCCCAAATCGTGCGAATCGCTGTCTCTGGCCGGTAAAAATACGCGTCTGCGTCGGCCACTTGTGCGCTCGCCTGTCGCAGCGGCGTCACGTCATCGAGCACCCAGAGCGACCGGCCATACGTCGCAATCGCCAGATCGTCGCCGTGCACAATCAAATCGCGAACGGAAGCCGTCGGCAAATTGAGCTGCAGCGACTGCCAGTGATCGCCGTCGTCGAAAGAAACGAAAACGCCCGTTTCCGTTCCGGCATAGAGCAGGCCTTTGCGTTCGGTATCCTCGCGGATGACGCGGGCGATGCCGCTTTCCGGAAAGCCGTTGTCGATCTCTTGCCACGTCGCGCCGTAGTCATGCGTGCGATAGAAGTGCGGTTTTACGTCATTAAAGTTATCGACTGCCGCGTACGCGCTGGCCGCGTCGAACGGTGAGGCCTCCACAATGCTCACGAGGCTCCGCTCGGTCAAATCCGGCGGCGAAACGTTTTGCCACGTTGAGCCGCCGTCGCGCGTCATTTGAATCAGCCCGTTCGTTGTGCCCGCCCACATCACGTTCGACGAAACCGGCGATGGCGCAAGCGCGCTAACCACGCCGTTTCGCGGTCCCGGTCTGCGGCCCGCCGCGCCAGCGGATTTCGCTTCTGGCCGGACCCCCAAATCGGGGCTGGCTTCGCTCCAGGTCATTCCGCTGTCGCTCGTCTCGAGTACATACTGCGCGCCGTAATAGAGCGTGTTCGGATCCTCGGGCGAAAACGCCAGCGGCGCATTGGACGAAACGTGATACTTCAGGCCGGCGACGAAGACGGTCATCGCCTGATTCGTCCGGCGATCCAGCCGCACAATTGTTCCCGGCGCGCCGTCCGAATACACGTAGTACGTATGCACCGGATCTTCCACGATGTATCCAAATTCATAGCCGTCCGGTGAAAAAACGTCGCGGTCGCGAATGCGCCCAAAGTCGCTGCGGCTGGGAATCGCCACGCTGCCGCTATCCTGCTCCGAGGCGTAAATAATGTACGGAAATTGATTGTCCGCGGAAAGATGATAGAGCTGCCCCGTCGGCTGGTTGTACCACGTCGTCCACGACTTGCCTCCGTCCAGGCTGATGATCGCGCCCTGATCGACGCCCAGGAACAAACGCTGGGAATTTGTCGGATCGATCCACAGCACGTGATAATCGTCGCCATCCGGCGCGCCTTTGAACGCTTCAAAGGTTTGTCCTCCGTCCGTCGAGCGGTACAGGCAGGATTGCACAACGTAAACCATGTCGGCATTCTTGGGATCGACGAACACACGGCTGAAATACCCGTTGCCCACCACGCGCGGATCTTTCGTAATTTGTTTCCAGTTCTCGCCCGCGTCGTCCGAGCGATAAAGCCCCTCGTCGACAATCGCGAAGACGCGGCGCCCATGATCTCCCGGCGCGACGGCAATTCCTGTGCGGCCCCATTTGTCCGAAGGCATTCCATCTGCATCCAGCCGTTTCCACGTTGAGCCTTCATCCGTCGACTTGTAAATCCACGCGTCGGGGCCGTTCAGTGGCGCGCCATTTGGCGCGAAGAAAACGCGCGAAAACGGATGCCACAGCGCCGCGTAAACAACCCGCGGATTATTCGGATCGAGCGCCATATCCGCGATGCCTGTCATATCGTCCTGATACAGCACCTTCTTCCATGTCTTGCCGCCGTCCGTCGTCTTATACACGCCGCGATTTTCGCTTGCCGCGTTGTCGCCCATCGCACCAACGAGCACGATGTCCGGATTCCGCGGATCGACGAGCACGGAATTGATAAAGTGTGTGTCCTCCAGCCCAATGTGCGTCCACGTTTTGCCCGCGTCGGTCGACTTATAAACTCCATTGCCCGGTGTCTGCTCGCCCGTGCCGACATAAATAATATTTGTATCCGACGGCGCCAGCGCTACCGCGCCGATCGAAGCGACATGCTCGGCGTCAAAAATCGGCTTCCACACCACGCCTCCATCCGTCGTTTTCCACACGCCACCGCCCGGCGTTCCGAAATAGTAGGTTGAGGGATCGCCGGCAATTCCCGCGACGGAAGTCACGCGCCCCGCCCGGTATGGCCCAATCAGCCGCCAGCGCATCGCGCTGTACAGGCTTGGGTCAACTTGCTGCGCAACCGCACGTTCAGGTGACGCGATGAAGCCGAGGAAGAAGACTGCTAGGCACACAATGAATGCTGTGAACGGACTCATCCGATGCATAAGATTTCTCACGTCTATGATGCCTCCCTCTGTGAAGCTCTCCAGATCAGAATGCGCAGTATATAACGCCCGCGTCCTGTTCAGCGAGAGATGCCTCCGATGATGCGTTTAGCGCTTGCGCGTTTCGGGAGTGTAATGCGTTTGCAGGTACTTGATGATTCGCTGTTGGACATCCGTCGGGAACTGCGCGCCGAAGGCTTTCCCCATCTTATTCACTTCAGCTTCCCACGCGGCGGCTGGCAGCGGAGGTTGCATGGTGATGTAGCTTGGCGTGTGGCAGGTGTTGCAGTACGCGGCAGCGTCCTGCTCGCCTTCGCCCGGAGCCAGTTGCGGCTTGTAGAGGGGATATGCCGCAACGGCGTAATTCCCGTCGGGTGCCAGATTCGGCGGAGCAGGCTGCGCAACTTTGCCCAAATTCTCCGGCGTGTAGTAGCCGATTTCCAGGTCTGCGTAGATCGCGCCAACAGCAATCAGGCCAATCGCTGCGAGCAGAATCACCATCCTTCGCCGTTTCTTCTTCGCTCCGCTCACGCCGCCTCTCCCGCAACAATCTCTTCGCTTTCAATTTTGTTCCACAGATAGCCGCCGGGATTCCAGACGCCCTCATCCGGCTGCACGTTCCCTCTTTCGTCCGTCGCTCGCGCCGCCAGCCGATAACGCCCCGGCTTTTCCGGCGTCCACGGAATTTCCCATGTGCGAAATGCGTACGGCCCCAGATCCTCGCCGAGCTTCGCCTCGTGCCAGCCACCACGCTCGCCAGCGGAGAATTCCACTTTCACGACGCGCCCGTAGCCGCTGAACGCAATTCCGCGAACCGTGATCGGCAGCCCTGCCGGAATCTTTGCCGCTCCCTCCGGCGCGATGATAAACGACCGCACCGGCATGCGATTGATCGGAATCATTTTTACCGTTCCGGCTTTCACGTCATCCGGCGTCGTGTTTCCGCCAGGCGTGTCCGGGACGCGATACGCCGGATTCATCCAGAAATTATTGTCCGGCTTGTCGAGCAAGCGCACCGAGCTCAGGCATTTCACCCAATACGTCGCAAAATACCCCGGCACGATCAGCCGCACTGGGAATCCGTTCAGCATTGGTAGCGGCTCGCCGTTCATCGCGTAGGCGACGATACATTCGTCCAGAATCGGATTATCGAGGTCCAGCGATTTCTTGAATTCATACGACGGCATGCCCTGCGGCCCTTTTCCGCGCTCCAGTCCCTCCATCTGCACTTGCACCGAACCGTTCTTCACTCCCGCCATGTCCAGAATTTCGCGAAAATGCACGCCGGTCCATCGCGCGCAGCCCATGGCGCCATTGCCCCACTGGCCGCCGGCAACGCGCGGTGCGAAGCGCGAGCGGCTGTTCCCCGAGCACTGATTCACGGCTGCAAAGGATGCTGGCTTGAATTTGCTCACGAGATCGCCGAACGACAATTCGAGCGGCCGGTTCACGTTCCCTTCGACGCGCAGCCGCCACGTCGCAAGGTTCACTTGATTCGGTATGCTTTCCAGATGCCAGCGCACGAAAAATGCGTCGTTCGGTGTGATGGCGTTCAAAAAATACGATCGTGGGGTTTCGAGCTGCACGGGCCTGTCCGTTAGCATAACGAGCGGCGCTTTTTGGGGAAACGTGGCCAGCTCGCCGACGGAATTCCAATACGGATTCGCGCCCGGCCCTGTAAACGTTGGCAGGCGCTTCGCTGCAGCTTGCTGGGCGAAAGAGCCGCGCCCGAAAAATTGCCCGACGGCAATTGCTCCCGCGCCGATGCCGAGATTTTTCAGCAATGAGCGGCGCGTCCAACGATTTGAAATTTCGTTCGCGTTCATCGAATCAAAAAATCGGATCAAATTTTCGGAGTCACTATCCGCGACCGAATTGGTGCGTGTCAAGAAAGTTCTCTGCCCGTGGGT
>JASHRL010000317.1 GCA_030037355.1 Candidatus Acidiferrales bacterium
TTTCGCCCGATGCCGTCACTAGCGAAGTGATGTCCTGCTTGGTGACCACGCCTGACTGCACGGTCACAGTGTTCTTGCTGGCCTGCTTAACGCTCACTATGACAATGGCGGCGAGCAAGACGATACCACCCACGATAAAAATTGTTTTCCTAGACTTCTTCATCGACCTTTTCCTATGATTTCGGCCTGTTCGTTCAAGGAGGTGTCCCCACCCCTAAACACTAATACGACGCGGGGGAGCAAAAAGTTTCTGACGCAGGCCCTGCGAGATTGAGCGCGCAAGCGACCGCGAGCACCCCAGTTTGCCCGGCAAGCCTAACCATCCACTTACCTGTTACCTGTCGAAGCACGCATCGATGGCTTATTTAGTATGGTAATCGAGCCTGCCTCGCAAAACAAATCGTTGTTCTGAAAGGTTTCCCATCTATATAGACACCAAGAACATAGGTTTGGTTTGCCGCGAAGATTGGAGATGTTTCCAGGGTGGGACAGAAGCGGCAGGAGAAGGGTAAGTTTTTGAATGCGTCAGGCAACCCTCGTGCACAGGCGGGGAATCTGAACCGGGTAAGCGTTACTAGCGGCGAAGGTTAGCTTGACGGGTGTCCTGAGGGAGAATAGAATTTGACATCCGGGGGAGTTCCCTAATGAAACGCAATTTTGGGTTATCCATTTTTGCCATTTTCTCCTTCTGCGCTGCCCTCATTCTACCTGCTATCGTTCATGCTCAGGATCAAGACCAACAAGAAACCCAGCAAGAAATCGACGCCAAGGCCAAGGCAAAAGAACAAAAGAAGCGGGAGAAAGACCTGGAGAACGAACTTCTTCCTGTTTACAAGGATTGGCTCAACGGACCGGTTTCCTACATTATTTCGCCGGAAGAGCGAACCGCCTTCCTGCAACTGGAAACCAACCAGGAACGCGATAACTTTATCGAGAATTTCTGGCAGCGACGCAATCCGGACCAGGATTCACCGGACAATACATACAAAGAGGACTATTACGAACGCATCGCGTACGTCAACGAACGCTATTCTTCGGGCGTGCCGGGATGGAAGACGGATCGAGGGCGCATCTACCTGATGTGGGGAAAGCCCGATTCTGTGGACGCGCATCCGGCCGGCGGCCCTTACACAAGGCCTGCAGAAGAGGGCGGCGGCGACACGACGACGTATCCTTTTGAAGATTGGACCTATCGCTACATACCGGGAATCGGCGAGAACGTGGTTCTCGAATTCGTGGATCCCTCCGGAACCGGCGAATATCACCTTACGATCGACCCAAGCGAAAAAGACGCTTTGCTGTATGTTCCCGGCGCGGGTCTGACGGACCTGGAAGCCAACGGCGAATCATCGAAGCTTGCTCGTTTCAAGAACACTGATGGCACGCATGATCCTGTCCCGGCTGGAGGGCCCGGTTCAGAGCCTGAGTACATGCAGGAATTCACACGCCTGGATTTGTATTCAAAGATCTGGACGCCGCCGCCGGTGAAATACAAAGATCTCGAAGAGGATGTGGACACGCACCTGACGACGAATCAAATCCATTTTGATTGCCACACGGACTTTCTGCGTGTGACGGACGATGCGGACCTGGTTCCGATCACGATTCAAATCCCCAACAAGGATTTGAGTTTTCAGGATAAGAACGGGGTGCAGACGGCAACGCTGCATCTCTTCGCGCGCATCACGAGCGTGAGCGGGCGAGTTGTCGAGACATTTGAAGACTCAATCTCGGCGGACACGCCGGATTCGCTGATGCAGCAGTATTTGAAGGGCTTCAATATTTATCAGAAGGAAGTGCCGCTCAGTCCGGGGCTCTACCGGCTGGACGTGGTGGTGAAAGACGTCAACAGCGGCAATCTGGGCGTGATCAATACGGGCTTGCATGTGCCGCGATTCGGAGATGACCAACTGGCGGCCAGCTCGATGATTCTTGCGGATGAAATGCAGAGAGTTTCGTCGCGCGACATCGGCATGGGAGAATTCGTTATCGGCGATTTGAAGATTCGGCCGAAGCTCGACACGACGTTTGACCAAAACGGGCAGATGGGCTTGTTCTTGCAGGTTTACAATCTCAAGGTCAACCCGAAGACGAACATGGCGAATGCCACGATTCAATATGCGGTGGTCAACAATTTGGATAATCGGACCGTCCTGAACTTTTCGGAGAGTTCGCAGCAATACAATCAGCACGGCGAAGAAATGTGGATCGAAAAAATTCTGGACCTCAAATCGCTGGCACCCGGACAATACAAACTCAAAGTGCAGATAACGGATAACGGCGACAATCAGATCATTACTCCCTCGGCGGACTTTACGGTGAAGGCCGCAACGAATTGAAGGATGGGAGGTGAACGCTTGAAAAATGCGCGCATCATCGGCCTGGCGGCGCTGGTTCTAGGATTCGTTGCAATGGGCATTTTGCCTACGTCGGCCGAGTCTCGCGATGGACGGATTGCGGGAGTCGTGCTGGATGGCTCGGGTGTGCCGCAGATGGGAGCGACGGTCGTCATCACGACTGAATCGCTGCTGACTGGCGATCCGATCCAACTGCTCACCAATGAGCGTGGACGCTTCGCCACGCCCGCGCTGGCGCCGGGGCTATACACGCTGCGCGTGACGCTTATGGGTTTCCTGCCATCCCTTGCTTCCAATGTGCGCGTGAGCAGCAGCCGGACGACCAGCGTGGAAATCGAGCTGGGGTCGATGCTCAGCGGTCTTACCGACTTGCGCCGCCGCCCGAATCAGCGTCCCGATGAGGGAGAGTGGGGTTGGGTTTTGCGGACTTCGCCAGCCACGCGCCCGATCCTCCGCTGGCGCGATGACGATGTTTTGCTCTCCAGTGCGGGAGAATCCAGCAGCACGGAAAACCAGGGAGATAGCCATCGGTTGCGGAGCCGTGTGGATGTGACTTCCGGCGTTCGCCCGGGAGCGGC
>JASHRL010000318.1 GCA_030037355.1 Candidatus Acidiferrales bacterium
TCCACCTGCGAGCCTGAATACTATCGCTGGAATCAGTGGTTTTTTCTGCGCATGCTTGAGCGCGATCTCGCCTATCGCAAACGCAGCAAAGTGAACTGGTGTCCGCAGTGCCAAACCGTTCTCGCCAATGAGCAGGTCGTTGACGGCTGCTGCTGGCGTCACGAAACCACGCAGGTCGAAGCCAAAGAAATCGAGCAATGGTTCCTGCGCATCACGAATTATTCCGACGAGCTTCTCGACGACATGGCCGATCTCGAGCAGGGTTGGCCCGAGCGCGTCCTCGCCATGCAACGCAACTGGATCGGAAAATCGCGCGGCGCACGCGTCCGTTTTCCCGTGGCGAAAATGGAAAATGCGGTCATCGAAGTTTTCACCACGCGCATCGATACGATTTACGGCGCGACCGCCGTGGTCCTTTCGCCCGGCCATCCATTGCTGCCTGCTCTTTTCGAAGGCATCAGCGGCCGCGCGGCCATCGAGGCGGAATGGAATCGCCTGCGCCAGAAAGTCGTCCGCGCCGCGGATCTCGCCAAAGCCGAAAAAGAAGGCATCTTCACCGGCCGTTTTGCCGTGAATCCGTTTTCCGGCGAAATGGTTCCCATCTGGATTGCGAATTTTGTTCTCGCCGAATATGGCACGGGCGCGGTGATGTGCGTCCCGGGCCACGACCAGCGCGATTTCGAATTCGCCGAAAAATACCGCATTCCCGTGAAGATTGTCGTGCAGCCCGCCGACGGTTCATCGCTCAAGGCTGGTGCGCTCAGTGAAGCGTACTCCCCCTACGGCCGCTCCGTGGACTCCGGCCCTTACTCAGGATTGGAATCCGAAATAGCCATCGAAAAAATGACCGCCAACGCCGAAGCGATAGGCATTGGCCGCGGCGAAACCACCTATCGTCTCAAGGACTGGGGCATCTCGCGCCAGCGTTACTGGGGCACGCCGATTCCCGTCGTCTATTGCGGAAAATGCGGTGTCGTTCCCGTTCCCGATAGCAACTTGCCCGTCCGGCTTCCGGAAAAGGTTTCACTCACCGGCGAGGGCCAATCGCCGCTCGCCGGCGTTCCCGAATTCGTGAATACGAAGTGTCCGATCTGCGGCGGCGCAGCCCGGCGCGAAACCGACACCATGGACACCTTCGTCGATTCCTCCTGGTATTTTTATCGCTACACCGACGCGCACAACACTTCCGCGCCCTTCGGCCGCGAGGAAGCTCGCTACTGGTTTCCCATCGACCAGTACATCGGCGGCATCGAACACGCCATCCTGCATCTGATTTATTCACGATTTTTCGCCAAAGTCATGCGCGATCTCGGCCTCATCGATCATCGCGAACCCGTCCTGCGCCTTTTTTCTCAAGGCATGGTGCAAAAGGGCGGCCGCGCTATGTCCAAATCGCACGGCAACGTGGTCGGCGCCGACGAAATGGCCCAAAAATATGGTTGCGACACCGCGCGCATGTATACGCTCTTCGCCGCGCCTCCGGAAAAAGATCTCGAATGGAGCGAGCAGGGAATTGAAGGCTGCGCGCGCTTCCTCAACAAAGTCCATCGCCTCGTCGATCATCACGCCGCCGTGCTGAAGTCTGCAAACGCTGCACGTCCAGAAGCTATTGACCTCGCATCAGCGAGTGCAAAAGAAAAAGCGCTTCTGCGCAAGACGCACCAGACGCTCAAGCGCGTCACGTCTGATTTCGAGGTTCGCTGGCATTTCAATTCTTCTGTCGCTCTCATGATGGAGCTCGTCAACGAGCTGCATGCCCAGGAACCGCTCAACGACGCCGTCAATCCTGCTGTCCTTAAGCACGTCATCGAAGTCCTCGTGCTTATCCTGGCGCCAGTCGTCCCGCACCTGAGCGAAGAGCTTTGGGAAATGCTTGGTCACTCGGGCGGCCTGATCGCCCCAAAGGGCGTTCCGCGCGTCCCATGGCCCGCGTATCACGAAGATTTGGCGAAAGAAGATCAATTTGAGGTTATTATTCAGATTAATGGACGACTGCGCGGCAAGATTCTCGTCGACGACGGTTTGAGTGAGGAAGAACAGCTCCAGCGCGCCCTCGCCGATCCGCGCATCGCGCCGCTGGTGAGCGGACGCCAGATCGCCAAAACGATTGTCGTGCCAAAGAAACTCGTCAGTCTCGTCGTGCGTTAGTTGAATCCACAATTCGAGGACGATGGAATGGCCAATGCAGCGGCGCTTCCGGAGCGCGAATCCGAGTCAGCCGGAAAAGGGGAATTGGGCGTGAGCACACGCGGCGGTGTCGTAGTTCTCGATTTTGGCGGCCAGTATACGCAGCTCATCGCGCGCCGCATTCGCGAGCAGGAAGTCTTCTCCGCCATTTTGCCCTGCAACGCTTCGCTCGAAGAAGTCACGCGCCTCCAACCTGCCGGCATCGTCCTTTCCGGCGGCCCGAGTTCCGTCTATGACGAAGGCGCGCCGGTATGTGACTCGCAGGTGCTGCATCTCGGCATTCCTGTCCTTGGAATTTGCTATGGCATGCAGTGGATGGCCCACGCGCTCGGCGGCAACGTCGTGAAAGCGGAGCGTCGCGAATACGGCCCTGCCCGTCTCGACCTCGAAAAGCAGTCCGCGCTCTTCCGCGGCATTCCCGATCATGCGAAAGTTTGGAATAGTCACGGCGATCATGTCATTGGCCTTCCTGCGGGCTTCGAGACGACTGGCCGTACCGACAACGCTGTCGCCGCGATCGAAGATCCCGTGCGCCATCTCTACGGGGTCGAATTTCACCCGGAAGTTCGGCACACCGATCGCGGCACAGAAATTCTCCGCAATTTCGTTTTCGAAGTTTGCCACGCGAAGAAAAACTGGAATCGCGCTTCTTTCATCTCCGAAACCATCCAGGCGATTCGCAATCGCGTTGGCGATGCGCACGCGCTATGTGCCCTCAGCGGCGGAGTCGATTCCGCCGTCGCCGCGGTTTTGGTTCATCGAGCCATCGGCGATCGTCTGACAAACGTCTTCGTTGACACCGGCCTTTTGCGCAAGAATGAATATCACGAGACTCTCGACCTGCTCCGCAATCGCTTGGGTTTGAATGACGATGGCGTTGATGCCGGTGAACGTTTCCTTGCGCGGCTGAAGGGTGTCACTGATCCCGAAGAAAAACGCAAGCGCATCGGCGCGGAATTCATCGCCGTGTTCGCGGAGGAAGCAAAGCGTCTCTCGTCCGAAGCTGGCCGTGGCTCCTCGGCAATGCGTTTCCTCGTGCAGGGAACTCTCTACCCCGACGTCATCGAATCCGTCTCCGTGAAGGGCCCTTCCGCCGTCATCAAGACGCATCACAACGTTGGCGGCCTGCCGAAGAACTTGCCTTTCGAGTTACTCGAGCCTCTTCGTGACCTTTTCAAGGACGAGGTTCGCTTGCTCGGTCGCGAACTCGGCCTGCCAGACGAGATACTTTTGAAACATCCGTTTCCCGGTCCGGGACTGGCCGTGCGCCTCCTGGGAGAAATCACGCCCGAAAGATTGGACACACTTCGCGCCGCCGATGCCGTTGTCGTAGACGAAATTCATCGCGCCGGTCTTTACTCGAAGATTTGGCAGGCATTCGCAGTCTTATTGCCGGTCCGCAGTGTCGGGGTAATGGGGGACTTCCGGACATACGGATACACGATTGCTGTTCGCGTCGTCGAGTCCGAAGACGCTATGACTGCAGACTGGGTGCGTCTCCCTTGGGATGTGCTGGAGCGGATTTCAGTTCGCGTCGTAAATGAAGTCCGCGATGTGACTCGCGTCGTTTACGACATCAGCTCAAAACCGCCCAGCACAATCGAATGGGAGTGATTGTCGATGAATGAATGCGATCGCGCCCGCTCTACCGCGTGGCCATTTTCTGGGCCATGTAGAGCAAAAGGCGGCGGTCGGCTTCATCCACGCGCCCAAGCAGCCGGCGAAACCGTCCGAGGACTCGCGCGTCTTTTCCGGTGCTCCCCCACGCGATATCATCTGACGACTTCCGTTTCGGAAGATTTGGCAGCTCGGGAGGCTCCTCGCCGTCGTAGAATAGCTGGTAGAGCGGCACTTCCATGGCTCGTGCCAGCTTTTCTAGCGTTTCGATGGCCGGAACGGTATGTCCGTTTTCGACCCGCGAAATGTAACAGCGAAGGAGGCCAGTTCGCTTTTCGATGTCACCCTGCGAGAGCTTTTTAGTTTCTCGCAACAAACGTAAACGTTCTCCAATTATCATGAATGGATTGTCACATGAAACACTGGCCCCTGCAAGCGATAACTGATGGAAACCCATAAAGGCCGGATGTAACCGGAACCTCATGGATAACGTCCCAAAAGACGTGGCTGCTAGCGCAACCGCCGTTGCCTTAACCTCCCGGTCGCGTGCCGGAAAGGCCGACGACCGTGACCTGGTCCGCCAGGCCCAAAAAGGAGTGTCTGCGGCCTTTGAGGAGTTGGTTCGCCGGCATCAGCAGCGCGTCATCGCCGTGGTCAGCGGGATTCTCCGCCGCCGCGAGGATATCGAAGACGTTGCCCAGCAGGTGTTTTTAAAGGCTTATGTTTCGATTCAGCGCTTCGACTTGCGCTCGGCCTTTTCGACGTGGCTGTACAAGATTACAGTAAATGAGTGCTGGGACTATCTCCGCAAAAAGAAAGTCCGGCCTCTGAGTTACGAAGCCGACTTGAGCGAAGAACAGGTTCGCCACGTCGAGCAGTTTGTCAGCAGCGGCGCGGATGCTGGCAATCCCGGCGAACGCGCCGAATTGAGGGAAATCGTGGATCGCTTGCTGAGCGACCTCACGGATGAAGATCGTACCATGCTGGTTTTGAAGGAAGCCCAGGGCTTCGCCGTCGAAGAAATCGGAGGCATGCTGGGCCTGAACGTAAACACGGTAAAAGTTCGATTGTTCCGTGCCCGTCGCCGCTTGGCAAAGAATTATCGCCGGCGCGTCGGCCATGGACGCAAGGAGAAGTGAGGATGATGTTAAGTAAGAAGGGAAAACAAATTACCCAAGGTGGTTCGGAGAGGTGACCATGTCCGAACAGAATATGAATGGTTGCGAAAAGTTTGAATCTCTTTTGGAAGACTATTTGAGCGGCGACTTGCCGCGTCAGGATGCCGAGCGTTTGGCGTCGCATCTCAATGCCTGCGGCGATTGTCGCCAGGCCCTTGAGGAAGCGCGTCTCTCGTCGCGCCTGGTCGGTCTTTTCGACCGTGCCGAAGAGCCGGGTCCGAGTTTCACGCGCTTGGTGATGGCCCGCGTCAGTGCTGCCGAGCTCTGGCTCCAGCAGCAGAAGAATTTCTGGCGTCCGCTCGAAGCGCTGGCCTGGCGCCTCGCGTTTTCCGCCGCGCTCGTTCTTGTTTTTTTGTTCGCCTATGAAATCAAGGCTAGCAATCCAGAAGTGGTCCCACAGGCTTCAGGTGTCTTGGTGCAGCGGGCGGACACGTTTGTAACGCCGGCTTACAATTCGCCGACAAATACGGACGAAGTTTTGATGGCCATTGCAGAAAGGGACCATGAGCGACAGTAGAATTTCGTGGAAGGCCATGGGCCTGATTCTTGTCGTGTTTGTCTTGGGGATCGCCCTCGGTGCTGTGGGGGTTCACGTGTGGGATGCACACGTGAATGCCAGCCAGCAGCGCCCCAACATCGTGAAGCAGTTAAAGGAAGAGTTGCAGCTCTCTTCCGAGCAGGCCAAGCAAGTTGACGCGATTCTCAGTGATGACCACGCGAAATACCGCGCTTTGGATGCTCAGGTCCATGCGGAATGGGGGCCCCAATACGCGGCCCTCGACAAGGAACGCAAAGCCGAGTGGGATCCGAAGTATGCTCAGGTGCAGCAGCAGGGCCGCGACAGTATCCGCGCGATTCTCACGCCGGATCAAAAAGTGAAATTCGATGCTTTCCTCAAGCATCTCGATGAAGAAAGGCAGAAGAAACAGGCGCATTAGCCGCCAAACACCACACCATGGCTTACCAAGCAGCTATTCCACAAAATTCTGAAATCGTCCAGCCCGCGGCAACGGAACCCGTCATCGCGCTCGAGAACGTCCACAAAACCTACGACCTCGGCGAAATCCAAGTCCACGCGCTTCGTGGCGTTACCCTCGAAATTCGCCGCGGCGAATTCGTCGCCATCATGGGCGCGTCGGGCTCGGGAAAATCCACGCTTATGAACATTCTCGGCTGCCTCGACCGCCCCACGAAGGGCCGCTATTTGCTCGACGGCACCGACGTCTCGCAGCTCTCGAAAGTCGACCTCGCCCACATTCGCAATCGCAAAATCGGTTTTGTCTTCCAGCAGTTCAATCTTCTTTCGCGCACCACGGCGCTCGAAAATGTCGAGCTCCCCACGCTCTACGCCGGAATTCCTCAGGCCGAGCGTGTCGAACGCGCCAAGCAATCGCTCGAACGTGTCGGTTTGGGCGAGCGCGCCATGCATCATCCTTCGCAGCTCTCCGGAGGTCAGCAGCAACGCGTGGCCATCGCTCGTGCTCTCGTGAATCATCCGGCGATTTTGCTTGCCGATGAGCCCACAGGCAATCTCGATAGCCGTACGAGCGTCGAGATTATGGACATTCTCCAGCGCCTGAATGAAGACGAAGGCCTGACCGTCGTGCTCGTCACCCACGAGCCCGATATCGCGGATTATGCGCAGCGCGCGCTCGAATTCCGCGACGGCAAGATGCGCCGCGATCGCTCGATTCAGCGCCGCATGATCGCACGCGAAGTCCTGCCCACTTTGAAATCTCCCGACGACGCTTCGGAAGACACCTCAAGCGAAAAGGAATCGCAGGGAACAGTTCAGTAAAGCAGGGAACTCCGCTCGGGCAGCCTGCAAACGCAGTTCAATCCGTGAACTGCTTCAAGAGGAATTTTTAGAAGGGTATATCTTCGTCCGAAATCTGCGTTTCCGGCCCGGAAGAGTCATCCACGGACATCGGCTCGTGCTCGGCGCTATGCGAAGTTCCCGCTCCCGTTCCCGCGCCCATTCCCGCCGCTGCTCCCTCCGCGCGGCCTCCCAGCATACGGAAATTCGAGGCCACAATTTCGAAGCTCGTGCGCTTTTCGCCTTGTTTGTCCTGCCATTCGCGCGACTGGATCCGCCCCTCGATGTACACGAGCGAGCCTTTCTTCAAATATTGCTGCGCAATCTCTGCCTGTTTGCCCCAGACGACAATCTTGTGCCA
>JASHRL010000005.1 GCA_030037355.1 Candidatus Acidiferrales bacterium
TGCTACGAAACCGGCAAGACCTGGCCCGAAGCCGACGCCGACACCGCCGAGCTGATCGACTTCTGCGAATTCTACGGCCGCGAAATGCTGCGTCTCGCCGGCCCGCAAAAACTCATCCCCAGCGCGGGCGAGCAGAATTATTTGAAATACATCCCGCTCGGCGTCGGCATCGTGATTCCGCCGTGGAATTTCGCCGCGGCCATCATGGGCGGCATGACCATGGCCGCCATCGTCACCGGAAACACCGTCGTCGTGAAGCCTTCAAGCGATTCGCCAACCGTCGCCGCGTTCTTCATGGAAATCTTGCGCGAAGCGGGCGTGCCGAATGGCGTCGTGAATTTCTTCACTGGCCCGGGCGCCACCGCAGGCGAAGCGCTCGTCGCGCATCCCAAGACGCGCTTCATCGCCTTCACCGGCTCGAAGGAAGCTGGCCTGCGCATCGGCGAGCTTTCCGCGAAAAAGCAGCCCGGGCAGATCTGGATCAAGCGCACCATCCTCGAAATGGGCGGCAAAGATGCCATCATCGTCGATGACGAAGCCGATCTCGATTCCGCCGCCGAAGGCGTCGCGCAATCCGCCTTCGGTTATCAGGGACAAAAGTGCTCGGCCTGCTCGCGCGCCATCGTCGCCGAAAAAGTCTATGACAAGTTCATCGAGAAGCTGCTTCCGCAGGTGAAGAAGCTCAAAGTTGGCCCTTCCGAAAATCCCGATAACTACATGGGCCCGGTCATCAACAGATCCGCGATGAAAACCATTCTCGATTACATCGAAGCAGGCAAGAAAGAAGGCCGCTTGATCTCGGGCGGCGCGAAAGCCGCGGGCGATGGCTATTTCATCGAGCCGACTGTCATCGCCGATATCAAGCGCGGCGCGAAAATCGCGCAGGAAGAAATTTTCGGCCCTGTCCTCGCCATCATGCCCGCGAAGGATTTCGATGACGCGCTCAATATCGCCAACGGAACCGAATACGGTCTCACTGGCGCCGTCTACACGAAAAACAAAAAGAAACTCGCGCGCGCTTCCAAGGAATTTCACGTCGGCAATTTGTATTTGAACCGCAAATGCACCGGCGCGAAAGTCGGCGTACATCCCTTCGGCGGCTTCAATATGTCCGGCACGGACTCCAAAGCTGGCGGTCAGGATTACTTGCTCCTGTTCCTGCAAGCTAAAGTCGTCGCCGAAAAACTCGCCCCAAAATAAACCATGAACGGCCATAAGTTTCTCTCATGCCCTAGGCCGAGGGCGGCTTCTGTCTCTGGAATCTTGTGCGTGACATTGCTGGTTGTCGCGGGAAGCGGAAGGGTGTGGTCCTGGCCTTTCAAGACTGCCACTGTTTCATTTTTTGTTGACGACGCCATGGGTCATCCGGATCTTCAGGGTGGCGTGGTCAAATCGTTCAAGAATCTGAAGACGGGTCGCGACTTAGCAGCGAGGTTCCACTTGAACCGTATGCTTGAACCAGAGGCCCACAAGATTCCCTTTGGCCATTACGACTTGGTGTTCGCTCAACCCGGCTTCCCGGATTTGGAAAGACCAGTCGACGTTTTGCAGTCTGACGTTGATGTGCAGCTTTGTGTGACGACGGCGACTGTGCACATCGTGCCTATTTTGCCTTTATCTGGAAAATATGCGGACTTTGAAGCCAAGGTCGCATCTTTCAAAGGCGACGACTATGGGTTGGACCTCGCGAGTAGATTCAAGAAAAACACGGTCACAAACGTGCCGTATGGTACGTACGATTTGCGTGTCGAAAATCAAGGATTCTATTCGATAGAGCAATATGTAGACGTGTTTCAGCCCGAGGTGTGGGTTCTCATTCGACCCATTCTTGGGACCGTTGAAGAGAGTACTCTGGGTCCGGCAGTGATATTGTCGGGTACCATAAAAAATCTGGACCCCGCCGAAGAACCCATCTACGTTAGGTTGGTAAGCATCTTTCCGGATCGTCTGTACACCGCAGCAGCCGATACAAAGGTCGCCGTCTCGGGTAATTCCGGCACATTTACTCTTGCTGGAGTACTTTCGCCTGGCTCGTACAGCCTAGTGACGTTCGGACGGAGCGGCATTCTGGATTTCAGGAAAGTCGGGGTTACGGCCCTATACCGCCAGAATTCTATCGTGATTGACCTTAGCAAAAATGCAAAGCAGGAACCGAAACCGTGAGAAAACTGATCTATCCTTTCGGCGATGAAGTCCGTGCAATTATTCTGTCGTGGAGATTTCGGTTGCTGGGCGTGGAGTCATTCGGAAGACGAAGCGCAAGATCAAATACGCAAGAGGCCCGGTGGCGAGCAGCAACGGCGAATAGCGCATCACCATTTGATTCTGTTGAGTCCAGGGACGGCATCGAAATGGCGGTCTTGACTCATCAATGGAAGGGAGTACTGACGACAGAGTGCGGCAATCCAGAGATCATTTGTGGGAATAGGCTTGCCCATCTTTTTCAGTTCCATCCCAATCTCTGCGTAATGCTGAGCGGTAGCCCGTTCGATCGGAAACACATCGACGGAGGCGATCCAATCGGCGAGCCACGCTTCGTAAGCTTGCCGATGGCGGGAATGCAAGATCCCAAAGCGATATTCACCGACGACAATCACAGGAACTGCGAGGCGGTCACTGCGATTCAGGAGCTCGACTGCGGCAGGCGCGCCATCGGCTGCGGCGGACAAGGCATTCGTGTCGAGAATCAACGCCACATCTCCAAATCGATTTTCTCGGCGTGCTCGTCAATCACGCGATTGATGAGCTTCGTTTCCTTGCGCAAGTGCTTCAATTTGCCAACGTGTTTCAGCCAGGGTTTCTGCTGTGGCGTGGAGTGAAGTTTGTCCTCGAGAGCCTCGGTGACAAACTGCCGCAATGGGATGCCTTGCTCGGCGGCTTTGGATTTGGCGCGCCGAAAAATGGCGTCAGGTACTTCGAGCGTAGTTTTCATGGCTTCCAGCTTACCATATTTATGGGAATATGGCAGCAGCCTCGAAGTCATTATGGCTCAATAGGCAGGTTGGGGGATTCCGAAGCAGGAGCGAGCATAGGCCGTGGAGTCATTCGGAAGACGAAGCGCAAAATCAAATACGCGACGGGGCCGGTGGCGAGCAGCAGCGGCGAATAGCGCATCACGAACGGCTCGCTGTACGCGATTTTTATCGCGCACAGAATCGCCGGCACGATCACCACATACGCCATGCCGATTTTTCCGGCCGGCACGCGGAAATGCCGAGCCGCATGGGGAGCTTTTCGCCGCATGCGCCACGCCGAAAGCAGCGTCAGCATCGAGGTCGCGATGCGCGTCCAGATATAAATGTCCACCAGCGGGACCACATCGAACTTCGCGAGGATGCAATAGATGATCGCCGAGACTGCGATCGCGCGCGCCGGCGTGCCCCATCGCGCGTGGATCTTGCCGAGCCACGCGGACAAAAATCCGTCCTCGGCCATCGTCGCGGGGATTCGCGTGGTGTAGAGAATCGTGCTATTCGAAAGCGCGAGCGTGCCAATGATGGACGCGACGAGCATCGCCGCGCCGAGCGTTTCTCCGCCGACAAGCCGCGACGCATCCACGATGTAGCCGGTGATCCAGTCGTGCCAATTGCCGAGCACGGCGAGCGCCAGCGCCCCGGGCAAAATGTAGCTGAGCACGCAGAGCGGCGTGTTCCACGCAATCAGCCTCGTGAACGTGCGCTGCGGATCTTTCATCTCGCCGGTGACGCTGGAAAGTTGTTCGTAGCCCGCGTAATTCCACATAGCGATTGCGAGGCCGGAACCGAAAACTCCGACGAATTGTTTTCCGGGCGGAGAAAACGGAAGCATCGGATTGTGGTGCCAGTGAAAAAGCGCAACGACGCACAGCCAGATCACTGGAATGAAGACCGCGGTTTGCAACACAACCGCTAACCAGCCCGCGACTTTGATTCCGCGCGCGTTCACGATGGCCAGAAAAATCAGAATCGCGCACGCGCCGAGCCATCGTTCGTTGTCGGTGAGCTGCGGATAGTAGTTCTTCACGTAGTCCATCAACTGCGCGCCGTACGCGCTGTTCAGCAGAAACGTTCCCGTCCAATTCCACCAGCCACACTGAAATCCCCAGAAGTCGCCGAACGCTGCGCGCGTCCAGCGATAGAAGCCGCCCTGCACGGGCATGATGCTGTTCAGCTCGGCGGACGCCAGCGAAATCGGAATGCTCCAGAAAAATGGCACGAGCGCGAGAAACACAATGGCCATGCCGGGGCCGGAGTCTTTGAAGATTTCTTCGTAGCCGAATGGCCCGCCGCACGTGTAGCCGTAAAAAACAGCGAGCAGCGGAAGGAAACCGATTTGGCGAAAAACTCCGCTTGCGAGAGCAACCGGCGTTTTGGAAGTGCCGTTCGCGGTGGGCATTTTCGCGCGGTGCGAAGAGCGGCATGATAGTGAACCGCGCCGCGCAATTCAACGAGATTCAGTTTTCGGATTTCGTTAGCGCCAGATTGTCCAGCATCTTCGCATGTATGGCTTTTGCTTGACGTCCCGACGACTTGAATTTGCAATGCTGCTACGGTTGGACTTTGGGCTGAACCATCGCGCTGCATGTTTCGGATTTTTGCCTATTTGCGCCATTCAACCTTGCCTAAGCGCCATTCGCTGCGGATTGCAGGAAATTCACAAAATCGGCGTTGACAGGGGAAGGCAAATCAAGTTCAATGGATTCCCAGTTGATAATTTGTTTCA
>JASHRL010000319.1 GCA_030037355.1 Candidatus Acidiferrales bacterium
GGCCTGAGCGTGCCCATCGTCGAGCGCTTCGCCGGAAAAATTCCCATTCTCGGCGTTTGCCTCGGCCATCAAGCCATCGGCGACGCATTCGGCGGCAAAGTCGTCCGCGCGAAAAAAATCATGCACGGCAAAACCAGCAAAATTCATCACGACCGCAAAACGATTTTTCGCGGCCTCCCGCAGGATTTCGAAGCCACGCGCTACCATTCGCTCATCGTCGAACGCCGCTCGCTGCCGCGCTGCCTCCAAATCTCCGCCGAAACCTCCGACGGCGTCATCATGGGCCTTCGCCATCGCCAATTTCCCGTCGAAGGCGTCCAGTTCCACCCCGAATCGGTCCTCACCGTCGCCGGCTTCTCCCTTCTCAAGAATTTCTTGGCGTTGTAGCTTTTCTCGGTGTCTGTCGATGCCGGAGAGGCTCTAGGCGTGTCAGCTGCCTAGGCAAAAACTCTTCTGTTGTCTCGTCGTAGAAGAAGGCAAGAACATCATTTCCTTGTTGGGCCAATTCGGTGCGTTCCTCCAGCCAGTGGGCGATCTGGGCTAGTGCAGCCTCCACGATGTATTGGTTGATCCGATGGCGAAGAACGCGCGGAACGGGGTGCACAACAATTCCCCATCGCCATTCCGGTGGACGTCCAAAGAGATCGCATATAGGCCATTCTTGTGCCGGTCTCGAATTGTTCAGATATTCGACACGCAAGAACTCATAGTGAGCCCCGCGCAATCTGACGTCGGATGGGTAAAAGGCTAGCTTAAGCTCGGGCAGTTGCACGGCAGAGGTGACCGCTCGGGATATGTCCTCCGCTCCTATAGGATATGAGAGATTGCGGGAAATCTTTGCTCTTGAAACTGTCGGAATGATGATGCGTTCGATCTCTTCCATGTTCCCGCCTCGTTCCACTTGGAATTCGATCATTTCTTGCCTTCGATATCTACTTCCATTCCAATCCCGCCAAAATGTTCGCGTAAATCTCCATTCCCTTCCACAAATTCCCCACGCGCAAATTCTCATTCGGACTGTGCTGATTATCGTCGAAATTCGCAATCGGCACGCCAATCACCGGCAAACCCAAGTCCGCGAAAATGTACATCGGCACGCTTCCGCCGAGCAGCGGCAACTTCACCGCCGGCTCGCCCGCGCCTTCGTCCACCGCGCGCATCAACGCCACTGACACCGGCAAGTCCATCGCCGTGCGCGTCGACGGATACCCGTGGTCGTGCGTCACTTCCGCAATCCGCGCATATTTCAGCCGCTCCGCCATCGTCGGCTCGCGGTCGATGACGTAATATCCCTGCTTGCGAACGTGCGCCACGAGCGCATCGAACTCCTGCTCCGGCCCAGCGTTTTTCACCAGGCGCATGTCCAGCGAGGCCGTCGCCTCGTCCGGAATAATCGTCTTCCCCTGTGCACCGGTCCATCCGCTCTCCATGCCGTCAATATTCAGCGAAGGCTCATTCAGTAATTCCAGCAGACTTTTCCCCGCGCCATCCGGCGCCGCCAGACCAAACGCGCGCAGCAGCAGCGCATCATTATTCGGAGCCTCCGCAATCGCTTTTCGTTCCGCTGCGCCAAGCGGAATCACGTTGTCGTAAAATCCCGCCACCAGCACGTGCCCGTCCGCGTCCTTCATTGACGCCAGCAACTGCGCCAGCCGCATCGCCGGATTCGGCGCCCAATTCCCGTAATGTCCGCTGTGCAGCGGATGCAGCGGCCCAAACACGGTGATGCGCACCGAAATCACGCCGCGATTGCCGAAGAAAACGAGCGGCCGCCCGCTCTGGTCAATCGGCCCGTCCGCGGTGATCAGCGCATCGCCCTTGAAAAGATTCTTGTGCGCATCCACCGTCGCTTCCAGATGCGGCGAACTGTCCTCCTCTTCGCCTTCAAAAATCACCTTGAGATTTACCGCTATCGGAATGTTGTTCGCCTTCAGCGCGTCCACCGCTGTCATCACGCCGATAATCGGAGCCTTGTCGTCCGCCGCCGCCCGCGCGTAAATCCGCCAATTGTCTTTGTAACTGTCCGGCTGATCTGGGAAGGGAATCAGCTTCCCGCCCGCGTCAATCGAATCCGTGCGCAGCGCCGGAACAAATGGCCTGGTGTCAATCCATTTCGAGGGATCTACGGGCTGGCCATCGTAATGCGCGTAAAAAAGGATCGTGTGTTTTGCGCCCTGAGCATCCAGTTCGCCGAAGACGACCGGCCCGCGTCCTTCCGCCGTCGGCAATAGTTCCACGTGGAACCCTCTGGCCTCGAGCATGGATTGAATCAGAGTCGCATTGCGAGCGATGTTCGTTGCGTCCGAGGCCACGTCTGGAACCGAGAGCAGCCTCACAAATTCGCTGATGATTTGCCCTTCATGTGCAACGCGATATGCCCGCACTGCGGTCACCACGCTCTTCGCGCCGGAATTCTCCTGCGGCGTCTGGGCTTGCGTAGCCACGGCGCACAGAACCGTCGTGGAAAGTATCAGACGCTTTATGACACGGTTCATTTTTCCGCCTCTCGCACCCGGGATGTCATTTTGCTCTTTTTCCACAGGCGATCAATCAAAAGACTTCAAAAAATCGTCCATGGACGTTGCGAACGGCGGCCGGCGAAAGGACGCTTTGCAGGATGCTGTATTCAGGTGTTGTGCGCCGCCGGCCAGAACAAACTCAACCAACAGGTGATCTGTGCAGGCAGTGCTATCTCCATGGGAGGCGCCTTGCAGCAAGACCTGCTTGGCGTTTGGAAGATACCGTAGTTCACGCGTCGCGTAATTCGGCGGCGTCGCCGGGTCGTCGGTACCCGATATCATCAGAACCGGCGCGCTGCTGCGCACGGGTTGATTGAAGCTGGCGGGAACTGGTTTGACATTCCAGATTTTGCACGCGCGCTGCTGTGCGCGAACTCGAGCATCGCCTTCGAACGAACCGGCACTGGTGCGGCGTATGTCATTCTCAGTGATAAATGGAATGTCTTCGGCGCATGTCACCGATAAGTTCAGTCCCAGGTCAAGCCCGCTTGCCAGGCCCTGCGTCACCGTTTCGATCAAATGGCCGAGCGGAACATAATCTCCGAGATAGGCGCGCTCTATGATGAGGGGAACATAGGCAGCCGGTCCTGCAGTATAGAGAGCCTGCCGAAGGCGGTCAGCGAAGACTTCCTTGGAAAGCAACACGTCTTCAGGCTGCTTGGTAACCGCGTTTTCTATGCGCACTTTGATCGGCCCCGCATCGAATCGATGTGCAACGGCCGCGAAGTGTTCTTTGAACTGAGGAAAGTGCGCTTGACATGCTGCGTCCTCTTTGCATGCCGCGATGACTCGCTCCATGGCAAGCTCCGCGCCGGCCGCGTCCTCGAGCGGAATCAGTAGAAGCCCCGGAGGAGCCACGCCCTGAAAAACCGCACTCTCGACGTGTTCGGGATGTTGCCGCATATAGACGAGAAAGAAAAACGTGCCATAGGAACCGCCATCGAGCACGATTTTGGGATATCCGAGCGCGGCTCGAATGTCGTCGAGATCGTCCGCGCTGATGCTTGAGCTATAGAGACTGAGATCTGCGTTTGCAGCCAGCCGCTCACGGCACGCCTTGAGCAATGCGTCAGGCCACATTTGCAGAAAGTAGGATTCCGGATGAGCCGGTGGCGAAAGGTCACACTGCTGAGCATTGGCCCCGCCTACTCCGCGATTGTTGGCGAGGACGATGTCATAGTGCGCGTGCAGACTCATTAACTCCGGCGCCGCAAAGCCATCGGCTATGGCGCCCGCAGCATCAACCGCGCCTCCGCCAGGGCCCCCGGGATTCCAAAAGATCGCACGGTGCGTCGGGTATTCTGCGGGTATCACAATCAAGGGAATCGCCACGGTTCGGCCTGATGCCGCAGCGCGATCTTCATACACCGTGAATGTTCCGCAACGCGCGGAAACCTTCTTCGAACCTACACTACATTTGGCCAAGTTGAGCCCGAGTTGTGTCGAGGATGTCGCGGCAAATGTCGTCAGCGATGCGATAAACACGAGTATAGCCACTCGTCTCATCTTTATTTCTCCGTGTGCTAACTCAGCTTCGTCTGTGTATACCGGCTGTGCTGTTGATTGTGCCTTCGCTATAGTCATCATCCAAATTTATTGTTATGATTTGCAATCATAATTCCTATGAATGTCTCCGCGATTGACTTAAACCTGCTCTCAGCGTTTGAGGCCTTGTTTGCCGAACGAAATGTAACTCGCGCCGGTTCCCGCCTTGGCTTGACCCAGCCGGCAATGAGCAACGCCCTGCGCCGGCTGCGCGAAATGTTCGATGATCCGCTCTTTATCCGCAATTCGCGCGAGATGGTGCCAACGGCGCGCTCCGCAGAGATCGCGCCGAAGATCGCCGACGCGCTAAGCACCGTGCGCGGAGTCCTAATCCAATCCCGATTTGATCCCCTCGAATCCAGCCGTCGATTCTCTATCGCTACGACCGACTACGTCGAATTTCTGTTCTTACCGTCTGTTCATCGAAGAATTCAGAAGGAAGCTCCTAGTATGTCCTTTGCCTTGCGTCGAGTCCCAACTATGTTCGCGCTTCCCCAAGACGAGCTTGCTTCCGGCGCATTTGATTTCGCGATTGGGCCATTTCCTCTGCCTCTGACTCCTCAGTCTGGTTTGCATTCTTTGCCCTTGTTCCAGGACCGCTGGGTCTGCGTGGTTCGAAAGGGGCATCCTGTGGTGAAGCGGCGGCTGTCATTAAACCAATTTATCAGTCTGAGACATGTCCCCATCGCTTACCCTCTGGGCGAAGGACGCGGGATGGTAGACAAGCTTCTCGCCGATCGGGGACTTAAGCGAACAGTCGCAACAACTGTCGCGCACTTTATCTCCGCCCCCTTTTACGCGGCAAACTCCGATTGCATCACACTTGTGCCGTCGCGCCTGGCGAAATACGTCGCGAGGTTTCTGCCCGTCCGGGTGTTTCCCGTGCCATTCGCGCAGCCTCCTCTGGAGTTCAGTTTGATCTGGCATGCCCGCATGCACTCCGAGCCCGCGCATATCTGGGTACGCAAACTGATTGCCGATACGGTCAGGCAGCGTCCGCGGTCGCGCTAAATCTTGTAGAGGGGTGAAAAAGAAACCGTGTGCGACGAGCTCCGCGATTCTTCTCGGGTTCGACATTGACTTTTTACTCCGACGCCGCTACATTGGCTTTGCACGCAGCACGAAAGGCAGGTTGTTCGCCTATGCGTATCGTCAAGTCTCTCCTCTAATTTCCGGCCGGGCGCCACGGAACCTCGCGCGCCGGCGGCTTTTCTCGTTTTCCCATTTTCTATTTTCACGATTTGTCCCTGTGCGGGCTGCACAGAGCATGGAGAAGTAGCTCATGAGCAACTTTGCTCTCGAAGTTGAAAATCTGGCAAAAGTGTACGAACGCCGTGGCCAGCCTCCCGTCCGCGCGGTGGACGGAATTTCGTTTTCCGTGCCGCGGGGAGAAATCTTCGGCCTGCTCGGCCCCAATGGCGCTGGTAAGACCACGTTGCTGAAAGTTCTGACGACGCTCCTGCGTCCGACATCCGGCGCGGCGCGAATCGAAGGATTCGATGTCGTGGCGCGGCCTCTCGAAGTGCGCAAACGCATCTCGATGGTGCTGCAGGAGACAGCCGCGGAATTGTTCTTGAGCGTCCGTGACAATCTGCTGACTTTCGCGCGATTCCACGGCCTCGATTCGCGCGAAGCGCGCCGCCGCGCAGACACCGTCATGGAAAAATTCCAGATCACTTCCTACGCCGAGCAAAAAGTCCAGGACTTGAGCGGAGGCTCGCGCCGGCGCGTCCAGGTCTCCAAGGTTTTCATGATTGAGACGCCGGTGGTTTTCCTCGACGAGTTTTCCACGGGCATGGACCCGATTCTTAAGCGCGCCGTAATGGGCTATCTGCGCGAAGAAGCGGCCAAGGGCCGCACGATCGTTCTCACGACGCAGATTCTCAGCGAAGCGGAAGAGCTGTGCGACGATATCTTGATTATGAATCGCGGCAAGCAGGTGGCGCGTGGCGACTTGAACGCGCTCAAGCTACTCTCGGCGGGCGTCTATGAAATCTCGCTGACGTTCGACAAATTGCCGGAAACCATCGCGTCCGATGTCGCGCGCCTCGCTCCTCTTCGCTCGCACATCGACGACAATTCAATTGAAATCGCGTTGAAAGCTGAGGAGGAAAACATCCTCGATATCGTGAGTGGGCTTTCGAAAAAGGGCCGCGTATTGCGCGTCGAAGTCAGCGGCGCGAGCCTCGAAGATATTTTCGTCGAATTGACGAAGGAGAAGTGAAATGAACCCACTGGCAGCGGTTTTTTACCGCGAAAGCAAAATTCGCGCGACAAACACGACATTTCTCTTCTGGGACCTGTTCTACCCGATGTGCTATCTGCTCGTCTTCGGAGTCGGCGTGAACGCCGCGCTCGGTTCTCCGGCGCTTGGCGCGCACGTCAATTACGATTCTTTTTTTCTGGCGGGCGTGCTGGGGATGGCGAGCTTCGGAATCGCGTCCAATAGTTCCTGGTCGTTCTTCCTCGACCGCGACAACGGCATCTTCTACGAAATGTTGACCTATCCTATGCGCCGCTCGCAGTATTTGCTCGGCAAGGTGCTGTTCAACCTTTGCATTGGCATTGTCCAGGCCGCTATCACTATCGCCGTTGGCTGCGCGCTGCTCAAAATTCACGTGCAATGGAGTCTGCTGCCGCTTCTCTCCGTTGTTGTGATCGGTGGCACGGCCGGATGGTTTTTCTTCTATTCCATCTTTGCACTGAAAATCTGCCGCAACGATTTGTTCAATAGCGTCACGTCCGTCTTTTATTTCGTGTTCCTTTTCGCCAGCTCGATGTTTTATCCGCTCGATCCTCTTCCGCGTTGGTTCCGCGTCACCGCGCTCGCGAATCCGATCACCTGGGAAGTGGATTTGTTCCGCTATACGTCGATCGGCCTCGGCGTCCCGAAGCAACTCGTGTGGGAGAGCATCGCCTTTGCGCTCTTCGCACTTGCCAGCTTCGCCTACGCAGTCCGATGCCTGCGCGAGCAAGGTTAGTGTGATCGAAACAAACGAGCGATGAACGAAGTCCGAGGGGGCGCGTCGCAAATCTGAAAATCTCTCAGGCTGTGGTGCTTCGCGCCTTCGTGAAGGCGACGAGCTGTTCTAGTTTTTCGCGCGCAGCGCCCGAATCAATCGATTCTGCCCCGAGCCGAACTCCTTCGCGGAAATCCCCCGCGCGTCCCGAAGCGACAAGCGCTGCCGCCGCATTGGCCAGCACGATTTCGCGATGCGGCCCGTGTTGGCGGTAAAGTAGCGAGCGTCCCAGAATCTTGTGAATGATCTCGGCATTCTGCTTGGCATCGCCGCCGTGAAACGCTTCGCGCGGTGCGCGGTGCAATCCAAAATCTTCCGGCGCAAGCGTGTAGCTGCGAATCGCCCCATCCTTCAGCTCGGTCACGTAGGTTTCACCGCTCAGTGAAATCTCGTCCATCCCATCGGCGCCGTGAACGACGAACGCCCGTTGTACGCCAAGTTCGCTGAGCGCTCGCGCGACAAGCTCCGTGACTCGCGCGTCGAATACGCCCACAACCTGCGCGGATGCTCCCGCGGGATTTGTCAGCGGCCCAAGCAGATTGAACACCGTGCGCATGCGCAGTTCGCGCCGCGCATTCATCGCATGTTTCATCGCCGTATGCACTGCCGGCGCGAAAAGGAAACCGATGCCGATTTCTTCGATCGCGCGCCCCGCTTGTTCGACCGGCTGGTCAAGCGAAACGCCGAATTGCTCCAGCACATCGGCCGAACCGCAGCGCGAGCTGATCGAGCGGTTGCAATGTTTCGCGACCCGTACTCCGGCTCCCGCGACGACAAACGCCGCAGCCGTCGAGACGTTGAACGTGTTCGAGCCGTCTCCGCCCGTGCCACACGTGTCGACAAGCGTTTCCTGGACGCTCACACGTCCAGCGGGAAATACCGGTGCGGCGTGGCGCCGCATCGCTGTCGCAAAACCAACCAGTTCGTCGACCGTTTCGCCTTTCAGGCGCAATCCCATCAGCAGCGCCGCGATCAGCGTGTCGGACGCGTTGCCGGAGAGAATTTGCTCCATCGCCGCTTCCGCTTCCACGCGCGACAGATTCTCCCTCGCGACGATTTTTCCCAGTGCATCTCGAATCATAGGCAATCGAACCGCGCTCAATCGGATGGAATAAAACTTGCTCGTGCGGCCGCGCTTCCTTGCTCTGCTCTCCCGTTCCGCAGTAAACTCTATCGCTTTGAGCGTTCACTAATTTTAACACTACTGGAAGGGCAATGAAGATACACGAATACCAGGCCAAGTCGATTCTTGCCAAATTTGGTGTTCCCATCCCGCGCGGCCAGGCTGTGTTCAAGACAGAAGACGCACAACACATCGCGCAGGAGCTCGGCACTCCCATCGTTGTCGTCAAAGCGCAAATTCACGCCGGCGGTCGCGGCAAAGCGGGAGGCGTCAAGCACGCGCGCTCGTCGAGTCAGGCTGCTGAACTCGCCGGGCAGATCATGGGCATGAAGCTCGTCACACCTCAGACTGGCCCGGAAGGCCGTATCGTGCGCCGCCTGCTCATCGAAGAGGGCCTCGACATCAAGCGCGAGCTGTATCTGAGCATTTTGGTGGACCGCGCCGTGGCCGCTCCGGTTTTCATGGCCAGCGCTTCCGGCGGAATGGAAATC
>JASHRL010000320.1 GCA_030037355.1 Candidatus Acidiferrales bacterium
CTGCAATTTTATCTCTGAAGAACTCAGTTGGATAAGTGGAGTTTCTCTTCTGAATCAAACGTTCAAGCGCATCACCATAAAACTTGACTCCTTCGTTCTCCGCTGGTGGAGGGTATGAAAGGTCGAGGTTTACGAGATAGAAATGGAAATCCAGCGGTTGAAACATCTTGAGTATTATCCTTGCCGACTTAATTGGGCTGATCCTGGAGAAGTATTGACTTCCTATACTTAATCTATTCACTTATCCTCCTACGCGGTACTGCCCGTTGAATCCACGAATTCAGATGCCATGCATGCGCCTTCGGAATCAAATCGATCTGACGCTCCTTGCAGCCTTGCGCTCAGCAATAATCGTTTGATAAAGCCCCTCATAGGTTCGGGCTCTCGATTCCCAGCTGTAGCGTTCCAAGATGAGCAAACGCGCCGCCGTAGCGATTTGCTCGGCTTTTGCTGGCTGTCTGAAAAGCTCCGTTACGCTTGCTGCGAATTCCTGGGGCGTAGATGCCCCGAGGAGGTGTTTTCCGGGAACGCAATCAATTCCGGTGGTGGATTCGGCGTGATAGGCCACAATAGGCATCTCCATGGCCATGGCTTCGAGCAACTTGTTTTTCAAACCCGTGCCGAAGCGGATCGGGCAAACATAGACTTGAGCAGAAGACACAGCCTCGCGAAGATCTGGAAGATTGGCCGAAAGGCGGATGCCCGGACGCAAAGCAAGTTCGCGAACCTCAGGGCGAGGGTCCGCACCGACTAAGTGGAATGTGGCTTGGGGAAATTGGGCCTGAACCAGGGGAAAAATACCGTTCGCAAAATCCACGGCAGCTTGAACATTGGGCGGATAGCCAAAATGCCCGTGAAAAACCATTTCGTAGCTCTTCTTGGCCGAGGCGATAGGACGAAAGTATTCAGTGTCAATCCCATGTGGGATCACAGCGAATCTGGCACTGGGCACCAACCTCTCCAGAAAATCGCAATCTCTTTGCGCGACGACGATGGTGCGCTCAAACCGAGGATATACGCGGCGATCGTACGGTGGCTGGGCATACTTTCGAAATGTATAGTGCATTCTGTCCTTGAGGTGGAGTTTGCAATTCAACATTTCGCGCGCTCGGAGAGCTTCAGCGTCATGTATGGAGAGCACGGCTGGCATCGGCGGGATCCCTTCGACGAGACCTCCAGCGAACCCTCCTTCGACGTGCATTACGTTCCAGCCGGACTGACCTGCACGCGCGTTGAGAATTGTGTTTAGCTCTCCGCGACACACCAATGGTTTGCCCAGCGAATAACTCGAAGTGAAATTTTTCAGTTTAGCCCAGAGGCTCCGATGGCCTACTTCGAGTGGTCGGACAGATTTGCAATAACGATTAGCCCAGGCCAGTTCGCTTTTCTCGGAGGGGTGCATAAGGGAAACGAGTTCGATCTCGTGAGTTTTCGAAAGAACGCGAATCAGATTCGCGCCATACACACGAAAGCCATCACGCGCCGGGAGATAGGGCAAGGTCTGGAAGACAAACCCAATTCTCATCCTAGCACCCTACATTTATTCAGCGGAATGGTCGTGATGCCTCTCTCAGAATAGCAACCACGCAGATCATGCCATGCGCGCAACCTCTTCGATGAATTCTATAACAAAGTTTTGTTTCCACAGAGCGTAGTCACCGCGAAACTTGAAAAGGGGGCACGTTGTAGCGTGCAGAGGTGTATTCTGCGATTGGGCTGTCTGGAGTGAGAATGAAACCGATGATTCTTCGGCGTCACCGGATCAGAATTGCAGCCGCTCTTTTTTTGAGCGCGACCATTGCCGCTTTTTATTTTCTGCCTGAGACAAGCGCCAAGAAGGATACCGGCGTCGGTCCCGGCTCGACAATAGCCGGCGGGTTGATGGCTTTGCCGCCCGCGCGAGCGCTGGGCGCAAACGTCGTCGAGAACGCGGGACTGGAATCGGGAACGACCGGCTGGTCTATCCCACGGTGCTTTACTCTCGATTCGGCTGTTTCTCACTCCGGGTCACATTCGTTGCGTTACGACGCGGGCGCACTATCAGGTTTTTTGTGCGGAGGCTTCGCATCGCCTCCAGATATTAGCTTCAAGGCCAATTCGCCTTATACGTTCAGCGTGTGGGTGAAATCCTCGCCCGGCAGCAACCTTCAAGCCAGGATTTATGTTTTCGATGATACGGATGCGACTCTTCCTATCGCCAGTACGGATGCAAAACCCGTCAGCACGGACTGGACGCAGATCGTTCTTCCTGATGTCGATGTTCTGCCATTGCATGATGGCGACAGGCTGCGCATCCGTTTGATGCCTGTTGCTCCGCGCGGCGAGACGCCGAGTGGGACATTGTGGTTCAGCGACGCGACCGCACAGCCGGAAGTGCCTTTGCCTATCTCCACCTTTCTGTTGTACCCGAACTTCCGCGGCTACCTCTGGCAGACCGGTCCGCAAACCATCCGCCTGCACGTCGAAGTGGCAAGCCCTTCGGGCATGACTACGCAAATCGTGGTGCAAACCGAAGGTGGCAGCGTGGTTAACACGGTACAGCAGGCCGCGCAAGCCACACAGGAAATCGATATTGATGGGACTTCACTGGCGCTGGGTTCGTATCTGATCCACACGAATCTGCTGGACAGTACCGGAGCGGTGGTGTCGAGCTATCCGGATTACCGGGTGACGAAGGTGAGCAGCACGTTCCAGGCGAGCCTGGTGAATTACGTGGATACGGACAATTTTCTGGTGCACAACGGGCAGAAGGAGTTTGTGTGGGGAGTGTATGACCGCGAAAGCAGCCTCCGCTGCTACGGCTGCATGTACCGCTCCGCACAGGAATACGAAAATGCCATCAAAGGTTTTGACGGGAAAGGCACACTCGACAACTATCAAGACACGCACGCAAACGCACTGATTAATTTCGCGCCCTGGTCGGCGATCGCGCCGGGCGCACCGGCTCTTTACGATCAATTGGATCCCGCGCTTCGAGCGCTTGAGCGCCATGGGATCGGTTATCTGCAGACGGTCAACAACTGGGTGAAGACAAATCGGTATCGGCCGTTTTGGGCCGGCTCGCTTTCCGACGA